>CALLZA010000730.1 GCA_937858165.1 uncultured Ardenticatenia bacterium | reverse complement strand
GGGCCCAGGCCGATGGGCCGGTGGAAGGGTTGGTAGAGCAGGATAGGGGCGCAGTCGGCGAAGCTCATGGTCAGGACACAACCGGGCTGGTCGGTGATGAGGCCGTCGACGTGGTGAACCCAGGTGCCGTTCTCGGCCGTCGTCACGCGGGCGACCGTCGCGCCGTGAACGAGGTGGGCGTGGACGACGGTGTCGGTGTCGCGGCCGAAGAGGCCATAGGCGCGCCGCCGGTTGGCGTAGACGCGGTCGCGCTCGTCGGCCACGGCCAGGCTCATGTTGAGTGAGTCGAACGGGGCGAGGCTGACCCCGCCAAGGCGCGAGAAGACGGCGTGATGGACAGGACCATCCCCGTTAGGCAGGCTGTCGAAGCGGAAGGCGAGTAGGTCGTCGTGGGTATAGCTTTTCATCACGCTAAAACCGGGTTTCGACGCAGAGGACTGAGCTCGGGAAACCCGGTTTCTAAATCTACTCCAAAAGCAGCGCGCTCACAAATCGGACGGGAGGAAGTAACCACAGATTACACGGATTTCACAGATTCGGAGAGGCGGCTGAACAGCCTTGCCAAAGCGAAGCCCGAACGTTCGAATTGGGCCGCCTTTCGGTATAATCCGGTCTACTAGGTCACGCAGGCCGGTTGATGGTGCCGGAAAGGTCATAGAGGCAACAATGAATCATCCTTTCAAGATTGGCGAAACCTACGAGAATATAAAGGGTGGCTACACCGTGCTTTCGATATCGCCGCCCGCAATTCTTCGTCTATCCGCCCCATCTGCCGATGTTCAATCAGGCGGAAGGCGTCAAACTGCCGAAGTTCGTTGTGCAACTGAGTTCGGCGGCCGTGCTCTATGGCTTCTACATCGAGAAGTCGGATGAAGCCATGGATAGCGGCTGGCGCTGGCACGCCTTTCTAGAGCTACTGTCGGACGTGAAGTGGCAAGAGCGGCTTGTGCAGACGATGGCCGATGGGCAATTGAGTTGGATGTGGCGACTTGAGGAGAAGATCGGTGAAACAGGCCAGTACAGGCTGTCGCCCTTTACTGTCATCTCATCCTTTGGCGAGGGCAGCGAGTTTGAGCGCTTCGTAGACTTTGCAGACCATTTGCGCGAGCTACCCAAACAGCAGTGGTGCAATCTGTTTCTGGCCAAGACGATGGGCAAGCAGGAGGCGATTGATCTGAAAGAACGTATCAGCCGGCCCATAAGCCAGACGCTCAATGCCCTGACGCCGCTCTATTCACAACTGTGGCGCTAGAGCGGGGTCATGACCCAGGAGCAGAACGACAATGCCCACCGACTCCCCAACCGGCAAAGCGGATGACCGACGCGACATGCAACGAGGCGAGCCACGGCCTCCAACGCTTGAGGAATTCAAGGCCCTCTGCCGAGCGGAACTCAACTGGCTCGTGGCTGAGCATGGCTTTCGCGAGGCCGAAGAGGACACATCCCCCTTTGCCAACCCCTTCAAGGTGCAGTTCGTCCGCGACGATCTGATCGTCAGTGTAGAAGGCATCCATTGGGGCAGGGCAGCAATGTTCAGCATCCATAATCGACAGGGCCGCTCCATCGGTGTCAGAGCGCTCGACCCGACCTTCGTGCCGCTCGCCAAAACCAATCGACCACCGCCACCCGGGCAAGCGGCCGAGATCGTCTACAATGCCCGGCAATTGCGGACGCTAGGCACGAGGCTTCTTGGCGGCGATTTCTCCGCCTTTGAGGAGGCCGTCGCCCGCATTGATGCCGCATGGGCCGAGCACGCCCGCCACAGACGATTGTCGGTAGCTATTCAGGAGGCGGTGGCCGCCTTCCGGCTAGAGCAGTGGCCGCGGGTGGTTGAGTTACTTGAACCGCACGAAGCCGAGCTCTCGTCGAAGATGGCGCGGAAGTTGGCCACGGCGCGACAGAAGCTGGCGGATTGAAAACACCATGCCTCCCTCTCTCCCCCGCTTCCTCTCCAGTCTCATCGCCCCCATCCTCGTCGTCGGCGTCCTGCCGCTGTGGCTCATCCGCAACGTGCTGGCCGAGTATGACACGAGCTGGCCGGGCGGATCGTCGTGGCTGTGGCCGGCGCGGGTCGCCGGCGCGGCCGTCTTCCTGCTCGGCCTGGCCCTGTTCGTTTGGTGCGTGGCGCTCTTCGCCCGCCGCGGCCAGGGCACAATCATGCCCTGGGACCCGACGCAGCGCCTCGTCGTCGCCGGACCTTATCGTCACGTCCGCAACCCGATGATCAGCAGCGTGCTGTTCATGGTCGCGGGGCAGGCGCTGCTGTGGGGGTCGGGGCTGACGGCCGCGCTGGCCGCCGTCTTCTTCGTCGTCAACCACGTCTACTTCATCACCTCCGAAGAGCCGGGGTTGGTCAAGCGCTTTGGCGACAGCTATCGCGCTTACAAGGCCAACGTGCCGCGTTGGCTACCGCGATTGCAGCCGTACCAAGAGCTCTGAGGTTGGCCGCCAACCTCAGAGGTCTACTGATTGAATTAGCAACGGATTTGCGGCACAATAGGGGCATGAAAGTCAACTTCTTCGCCACCCTCCGCCAGGTGACCGGACAAAAGACAGTCGAGTTCGATCTGCCCGACGGCGTGACGGCGCAGGGGGTACTCGATGCCGTCCTGGTCCAGTATCCGGCCATGATCGGCATGTTGGCCGACGATGACGGCCAGCTGCTCGGCCACTGCCATATGTTCATCAACGGCCGCGGCGTCACCTATCTGCTCGACCAGATGGACAGCCCGGTGCGGGCCGGCGACGTGGTCAACTTTTTCCCGGCCGTTGGCGGCGGTTGATGATCACCCAGACCTTCATCCACGCCATTCCTCTCTGGTTGCTGCGTGAATACCTGGAGGAGTTGGGTGGCGTGGCCGAGAGCGAGACGCTGATCGTCGCCCCTGACTGGCGGGCGGAGCTGGTGAAGCTGCCCGATCATCACATTGGGTCGCTGCGGATCGGGCGGGTCGAGTTGAGCCTCCACGGCGAGCCGGAGGCGCTGGCCCGGCTACGACCGGGACTTGATCGGAAGACGATGCGCGCCGGGGCGTAGCGCGATTCTCCCGAATCGCGCATCGGGCGCGGGTAAAGACGCGATTCGGGAGAATCGCGCTACGACGGGAGCATGAGGGCCATGAGCGAAATCAAAACCCACTGGGCTGAGGTCGACGCGCAAGGGCGGCTGGTGCTGGAGCCGGACGTGACCGCCCGCTACGGGCTTCGGCCGGGGGCGCGGGTGCGCCTCGATCTGGACAGCAACACGGTGCGCATGCACCGGCCCGTAACCCATCTGGCCAAGCTCTACATCTGTCTCTTATACACATCTGACGCTGCCGACGAGCGATCTAGTGTAGATCTCGGTGGTCGCCGTATCATTAAAAAAAAAACAAAAAAGAGCTGCACGCGGCAGACTACAGAGTCAGTCAGCAGAAACAAGTAGAAAGGGAGACACACAAATGAGTGTAGAACACG
>CALLZA010000729.1 GCA_937858165.1 uncultured Ardenticatenia bacterium | reverse complement strand
CAACTTCACCGTGCGCCGCATCGCGTCCAACGGCATCGGCGTAGAGCGCACCTTCCTGGCCAACTCGCCGCGCATCGAGAAGATCGATGTCCACAGCCATAGCCACGTCCGCCGCGCGCGCCTTTACTATCTGCGCCAGCGCACCGGCAAGGCGACGCGCCTGCGCACCAAGCGCGTTTTCGAGCAGAATTAGCCCGCCGCGCCTCGCCGTTGTCGTCGATGGACGCAGGGGGAGGACAGGCGTTCGAGACCAGGTGAAAGAGGCCCTCTTTCACCTTTTTTTGTTTTGGCAACCTATACCCCATTCCCGGATAACCCATGACCCGTAAGCCCTCAACTCCGCGGCCGCTCATCGGCCTGACTACTTATCGCAAGACCTCGGTGAAGGCCAACCCGGTGGCCGTCTACGCGCTGATGCCTTCCTATGTGGAGGCGGTTATTGCGGCGGGGGGTGTGCCGCTGCTCATCCCCTTGGGACTGGATGAGGAGGCGCTGCGCACGCTGCTGGCCCGGCTCGACGGCTTGCTGTTGACCGGCGGCGGCGACATCGCCGGCGAGCACTACGACAGTGCGCACCCCGACTTCATCTTTGACGTTGACCCCGACCGCGACCGCGTGGAGTTGTTCCTGGCGCGGGAGGCGCTGGCCAACGACGTGCCCATGCTGGCGATCTGTCGCGGCCACCAGTTGATGAACGTCGCGCTGGGCGGCTCGCTCTATGAGGACGTGCTGCGGCTGATGCCGTCGGCCATCAAGCACGACTACTGGGGGGAGTACCCGCGCAATCTCCTCTCCCACGAGGTGACGGTGTGCGCCGATAGCTTGCTGGCCCGCCGCCTGGGCCGGACGACGGTGCGCGTCAACAGCCTGCACCACCAGGGAGTGCGCGACGTGGCCCCGGGGCTGGTGGCTTCGGCCCACGCGCCCGACGGATTGATCGAGGGGCTGGAAGTGCCCGGCCGGCGCTACGCGCTGGGCGTGCAGTGGCATCCGGAGAACCTGATCTACGACGCGCCGCCGATGCTGTCGTTGTTTCAGGGGTTGGTGGAGGCGGCGGCCGATGGGCGTTGATACGCCGAGACCTCAGAGGTCTTCTGAGACCTCTGAGGTCTTGACGCCGGTCGGCCGGGCGTTGGCCGCGCTCGGCGTGCCCGTGCGCGAGTTCCGCCACGCGGGGCCGGTGTCGTCGCTGGCGCAGGCGGCCGAGGAGCGCGGCCAGCGGCCGTCGCAGGTGGTGCGCAGTATTCTCTTCCGGCTGGCGGCCGATGCGTACGCGATGGTGCTGGTGGCTGGGCCGCAACAGGTGGACTGGAAGGCGCTGCGCCGCCACCTGGGGCAGTCGCGGCTGACGACGGCCACGGCCGACGAGGTGCGCGACGTGACGGGCTATGAGATCGGCGCGGTGTCGCCCTTTGGGTTGCCGCGGCCGGTGCGGGTGCTGCTGGACGAGAGCGTGGTGGTTGAGGATGAGGTATCGATCGGCTCCGGCGAGCGGGGGACGACGGTCATCCTGCGCACGGCTGACCTGCTGCGGGCGCTGGGCGACGTAGAACGAGTGCGTGTGACGTAAAAGCGCCTCACGCAAAGATCGCGAAGGACGCAAAGGGCGCAAAGAAGAATTATCTTTTTGCGCCCTTTGCATCCTTGGCGATCTTTGCGTGAGGTCTTCCTGTCTCTTATACACATCTCCGAGCCCACGAGACCGTACTAGATCTCGTATGCCGTCTTCTGCTTGAAAAAAAAAAATACACAACATCAACTATCATATGAAA
>CALLZA010000728.1 GCA_937858165.1 uncultured Ardenticatenia bacterium | reverse complement strand
CTCACGTCGTCTTTGTGTGTCTTGTGTCTTGTTCTCTTGTCTTTACTGTCCTCGTTTATGCGTCACCTGCTATGTTCTTCTCTCACCTGCTGTATCTTGCATCTCTATCAGTGCTTCTTATGTTCATGTTTTTTTTTCTTTTTTTTTTCTTTTTCCTCTCTTTTTTTTTTTTTTTTCTGTTTTTTTTTTTAATGATACGGCGACCACCGAGATCTACACTAGATCGCTCGTCGGCAGCGTCAGATGTGTATAAGAGACAGGCTTTGGCTTCTGGGGCGGCGGGCGCGTTCTGCCTCAGCCGCGATGACGTTGCCGATTCGCTGCCGGGCGTGGCGATTGCCATCTCTCTGGTGCCGCCCTTGTGCGTGGTGGGCCTTTCCCTTTCGGCCGGCGAGCTAGAAGCGGCCCTGGGGGCTCTGCTACTTTTCGTTACGAACTTCCTGGCGATTCTATTGGCCGGTGGGGCGGTACTGGGGATACTAGGCTTGAACCGCGCCGCCCAGATCGAGGTTCGAGGGTCGGCGCGCCGCAAAGCGTTTGCTTTGGTGATTGCGGCCGTACTACTGGTGGCCATTCCGTTATTGATCACCGGACGGCAGGCAACGCGGGACGCCTACACAGAGCTCCAAACGCAACGGGCAGCCCAGGAATGGGCAGGTGGAAGCGAGTACCGGGTGCGTCAGGTGCGGGCAGTCGGAGATTCGGTCTATATTATTGCCGTTGGGAGTGGAGACCCGCCCCCATTCGAAGAGTTGGTTGCGGTTGTAGAGGAATCCGTTGGCCGCTCGCTCACCATTGATCTGGAACTTCTTCCCTCGCGAATCCTCTCCAGTTTAAGACCGTAAGGAGGTTGTCGCCAGGGTACTGATCCTGTTGGCAGAGTCAGGAGTTTGAAAGCCCTGGAGTAGATTATAATGAATCGAAATTCTTCGGAGACACAGATGGGTAATCACCATTGTAGCGTTCCCGATGGCAGTGTGACATCGCCGCAAGGGTTTGTCGCCGCGGCCGTGGCGGCGGGCATCAAACAGTCGGGGCGGCCCGATCTGGTGTTGGTTGCCGCCGACCGTGACTGCGCCGCGGCCGGCGTTTTCACCCGCAACCGTGTCGCCGCCGCGCCCGTGCTGCTCGACCGGGCCACACTGGCCGCCGGGCGCGCCGCCCTGCGTGGCGTGCTCATCAACGCCGGCAACGCCAACGCCTGCACCGGCGAACCGGGGCTGGCCGACGCGCGCGAGATGCAGCGCCTGGCGGCTGCCGCACTTGGCACGCGCCCGGAGCAATTGTTGGTTATGTCAACTGGCGTCATCGGTGTACCCCTGCCCATGACGCGCGTGGCAGCCGGCGTGGCCGCGCTCGCCCCCCTTCTCTCGGCCGGCGGCGGACTGGCGGCAGCCGAGGCGATCCTGACCACCGACACTCGGCCGAAGCGCGCCGCTGTGGTCGTAGACCTGCCCGGCGGGCAAGTCACCATCGGCGGCATGGCGAAGGGCGCAGGCATGATCCACCCCGACATGGCGACCCTCCTCGGCGTGCTGACCACCGACGCGGTCGTGGCCCCCGACGTTCTGGACTCATCGCTACGCGAAGCCGTTGCCGCCAGCTTCAACGCCATCAGCATCGACGGCGACACCAGTACCAACGATAGCATCATTCTCTTCGCCAACGGCGCGGTCGGGGTTGCCGTGGCCGACGACGAGAGCCGCGCCCGTTTCGCCGCCGCGCTGACCGACCTGTGCGTCCAACTGGCACAGATGATCGTCCGTGACGGCGAGGGAGCAACGCGCTTTGTCACGCTCGTCGTCAGCGGCGCCGCGTCGACCGTCGACGCCCGCCGCGTGGCCGACACCATCGCCACCTCCCCCCTGGTCCTGTCTCTTATACACATCTGACGCTGCCGACGAGCGATCTAGTGTAGATCTCGGTGGTCGCCGTATCATTAAAAAAAAAAAAAGATCGAAGATCGATCTATGAGGACCAACACTCAAAAATCAAACAAAAAGCAACATCAAAGAGTGAGTAAAAACATAATAACTAATAAGACGCACAAAGAG
>CALLZA010000727.1 GCA_937858165.1 uncultured Ardenticatenia bacterium | reverse complement strand
TATTCTTTTATTTCACTACATGTACTCTCGATTTGGCTTTTGTCCTGCTTTGATGTGTGATTGACTCTACTCTTACACACCGTTCGTCTACATTTTTTTTTTTTTAATGATACGGCGACCACCGAGATCTACACTAGATCGCTCGTCGGCAGCGTCAGATGTGTATAAGAGACAGGCTTCCGCTTTGCCGGTAGCAAGCGGGTCATGTACGATCGCATCGACCTGATCGGCCCGGCACACGAGGGGCGGCTGCTGGCCGACCTGCGCGAGCGCACCGGGCTGAACGTGGAGCGGGTGGATGTGCGGCGGATCGACTTTCTCCACGACGCAGCCGAGCTTGTCATCTACTACGAAGAGCCGCATCACCAGACCGCCATGCAGCAACTCCCGCACTCCCTCAGCCAAAGCTAGCACAAGAGAGGCGCCCGCTTCTCTCCTCTTTGCCCATCGCGCCGTCCCCACCCTCCCAACGGGTGGGGGCGGCCGTTCGTCGTTCTCCAGGCCACTGGAGCATACGGCTTTGCCCCGTAGCCCCTGCCCCCTGTTTACACCCTTCCAACCCTTTCTGAATATTTCCCTAACATCTTTGGGCGATACTGCACCCATAGCGATGACGTGGCGGACTTAGCCACAGTCAATCTTAAGGGGAAGCGGGGTCGGACACGTCTGGCCCCGCCACCCGCCAACCACAGGTGCATGAGCATGACGACCTACACGACGCAACTTCCGGCCCGGAACGGCCCCGCGCTTCAAACGCCGGGAATTGTCCGCCGGCCGACGGCCGCGCTACGACCGGGCAACCAGCCCGACTTCGCCGCGCTGCTGCGCCGCTTCGAGCCGATTACCCTGAGCGAGATGAGCGAAGTCGCGCTGCAAGACCGCACCGACACCAAGTTCATCATGCGCGAGGGGCAGCTCTACAACGCGCTGGCCACACTGACGCAGCAGTATCGGGTACTGGACATCCGCGGCGTGCGGCTGAACCAGTACCGCACGTTGTACTTCGACACGGACGACTTTGCCCTCTTCCAACAGCACCACACCGGCCGGCGCGATCGCTTTAAGGTGCGCACCCGCAGCTACGTCGATAGCCACCTCTCCTTTCTGGAGATCAAGCACAAGGTGCGCCAGAATCGCACGGTGAAAAATCGCCTTGCCACGCCCGACCTGCTGACCTGGGTGACGCCGGAGGCCGACGCCTTCCTGAACGACTACTTGCCGTTTGCCCCGGAGGCCCTTGAGCCGAAGCTGTGGAACGAGTACACGCGCATCACGCTGGTCAGCAAGCGCGACTGCGAGCGGCTGACGCTCGACTTGCGGCTGCGCTTCACCGGCTACGAAGACAGCTTCGCCGCTGGTCGGTCGCTTGACTTGCCCGGTCTGACGATTGCCGAGTTGAAGCAGGACGGCCTGAACCGCCACTCCGCCTTCGTGTCGCGCATGCGCGAGATGGGCGTGCGCCCGACCGGCTTCAGCAAGTACTGCGCGGGGGTGTCCATGCTCTTTGACGAAGTCAAGCACAACAACTTCAAACCGAAGATGCGGCTTGTCGAGAAACTGATCGCTGGAGGCTATCATGACTAGCGCGCTTTCGCTGTTTATTCTGGGGGCCGGCCTCAATCTGCTGGTGGCCCTGCTCATCGTGCGCTTCATCTACTACCCGATAACGCAGGACAAGACCTACGTCTTTACGTTTCTGGCCTTTAACACCGTCATCTACTTTGTGCTGGGCTTGCTGACCAGCGCCGAGTTGAGTGTGGGCGTGGGCTTTGGCCTGTTCGCCATCTTCTCCGTGTTGCGCTATCGCACCGATGAGATGCCCATCCGCGAGATGACCTACCTCTTCATCCTCATCGCCCTGCCGGTGATGAACTCGGTGATGATATCCAATACCGCCCTGCCCTATCTGCTGGTGGCCAACGGCGCGGTGCTGGCCCTGCTGTTCGCGTTGGAGAAGGAGTGGGGCTTCCGCTTCTCCGGCAGCAGGCGCGTTATCTATGACCGGGTGGACTTGCTCGGCCCGGCCGACGAAGCCCGGCTGCTGGCCGACTTGAGCGAGCGCACCGGGCTGAACGTGGAGCGCGTGGACGTGCGGCGGATCGACTTTCTGCACGACACAACCGACCTGACCATCTACTACGAAGCACTACGGATGGCCAAGGCCACGACTGCGCCGCGCCTCTTTCGACCTGTCTCTTATACACATCTCCGAGCCCACGAGACCGTACTAGATATCGTATGCCGTCTTCTGCTTGACAAAAAAAAAACACCACACACAACAAATAATAAGTACGTCACAACACCTGTAGTACAAGACATCACCAACA
>CALLZA010000726.1 GCA_937858165.1 uncultured Ardenticatenia bacterium | reverse complement strand
CCGCTTGTGTACTGTACGTGTGTTACGTTTGTTTTTTTGTGGTGCGACGGGGAGCCACCGAGATCACCGCTAGATCCCTCGTGGGCAGCGTCAGTTGGGTATAGGGGACAGCTACTACCTGGCCGCCCCCGGGGTGACCACCGCTGCTTTGTGCAGCTTTCTAAACTCTACCGGCGGCGAAGCGGCCGTGTGCCGAGGACAAGCCTGCATCGACCCCGACCAGAGCCGCGTCTTCTGGGAGAACGGCGCGGCGGCCGTGACCGCCGACCGGGCACAGGGGCCGATAGCCGGGGTAACGTGGTACGGCGCGGACGCCTATTGCGCCTGGCGCGGCGCGCGGCTGCCCAGCGAGGCGGAGTGGGAGAAGGCCGCGGCCTGGGACGACAGCGCCATGACGGCGCGCCGCTACCCGTGGGGCGACGAGTTCCACGGCCAGCGCCTGAACTTCTGCGACGCCACGTGCGACGCACCCCAGGCCAACGTTGCCTGGAACGACGCCTACGCGGTCGCCGCGCCCGTGGTCACCTATGAGGACGGCCACAGTGCTACCGGGCACTACGACCTGGCCGGCAATGTGTGGGAGTGGGTCGCCGACTGGTACGATCCAGACTACTATGTGACGTCGCCCGAAGCCGACCCCACCGGCCCGGCGACAGGTGAGGAGAAAGTGGTGCGCGGTGGCTCATGGTACGACACGGCTGTCCTGACGATGGCCGCCGTCCGCTTCTCGTCCGCGCCAGACAACGCCGATGCTACGCTCGGCTTCCGCTGCGCCTCTGACTTACCTTAAAGAAATAACCAACCGCAGATGACACGATTTTACAGATTCAAGAGTGCTTGAATCCGTGAAATCTGTGTCATCTGTAGTTTCATCTTCTTCAAAATAGCCGCACTTCGACCAAGTCCCCCGCCAGTAGGCCGGCGCGGTTGAGTGGCACGACAATCAGCCCGTCGGCCCCGACCAGCGTATAGATGAGGTTGCTCTTGCCAAACAGCGGCACAGCCCGCAAGCCGTCAGCCGCTTCCTCCAGCCGCGCCGGCACGTAATCCTCGCGCCCGCTCTCGCTGGGCACGTTCAGCGCCAGCCGCGCCCAGACACGGTTGCGCGGCGGCGGCCCGGCCAATCCCTGCAACCGGTAGAGCGCCGGCACGCCGAACATGTCGAACTGAACCAGGGCCGACACCGGGTTGCCCGGCAGCCCCAGCCCCGGCTTGCCACCCACCGCGCCGACGATGGTCGGCTTGCCCGGCCGCGTCGCCACGCCGTGGAGCAAGACGCCCGGCGCGCCCAGCCCGGCGATGACGGCCACGGTCATGTCGCGCGCGCTGACCGACGAGCCGGCGCTAATCACCACCATGTCGCTCTCGGCCAGCGCCAATGCCGCCGCCGCCCGCAGGGCCGCCAGGTCGTCGGGGATGATGCCCCGTGGCTGGGGCAGGCCGCCGGCCGCCAACACCTGGCCGGCGACGGTGTAGCTGTTGATGTCGCGGATCTGGCCCGGCGCGGGCGCGACGGTCGGCGGCACGACCTCGTCACCCGTCGCCAGAATGCCCACCCGCGGCCGACGCGCCACGGCAACCGTCGTCAGGCCCAACGCCAGGAGGCCACCCAGGTCTTGCGGCCGCAGACGGTGGCCGACCGGCAGCACCTCGGCCCCGGCGGCTACGTCCTCGCCCACCTGGATGACGTGTTGGCCGACGGCCACAGCGCGCAACACCTCAATCTCGTGCGGGAAGGGTGTCGCCTCGCCGCCGACGCGCTGGGTGTGCTCCACCTGGACGACAGCATCGGCCGTGGCCGGAATCATACCGCCGGCTGTCTCTTATACACATCTGACGCTGCCGACGAGCGATCTAGTGTAGATCTCGGTGGTCGCCGTATCCTTAAAACAAAAAGAACGTCAACATCATACGAGTAGGAAAATTATAGAGCAAGACCGAGAGCGAGG
>CALLZA010000725.1 GCA_937858165.1 uncultured Ardenticatenia bacterium | reverse complement strand
GCGGCGGGGTTGTTCTTGACCAGGAAAAGGAAGCCCGGGCCGCTGTTGACGGCCTTGGCCGCCTCGTACATCTGGTCGGGCGTGGGCGAGGTGAAGACCGCGCCGGGGCAGGCAGCGTCGAGCATGCCCATGCCGACGAAGCCGCCGTGCATCGGCTCGTGGCCGCTGCCGCCGCCGGAGATGATGGCCACCTTGCCGGCCACCGGGGCGTCGGCGCGGTAGACGTAGTCCGGGTCGAAGTGGACCTTCAACAGGTCAGGATGGGCCGCGGCCATGCCCTCCAGTTGCTCTTTGACAACATCGGGAACGGCATTGATCAGTTTTTTCATGGGTTCTCCTGAAGTCTTCGACTTGACTGAAGCTCCCCGCGTTGGGCGGGGAGCTTCGGGCCAGAATGAGGAGGACTAGAGAGCAGACCAGCCGAGAATGTTCCACAGCAGACCGGCGATGACGGCGCCGATGATGGGGCCGACAACCGGAATCCAGGAGTAGCCCCAGTCGGAGCTGCCCTTGCCGGGGATGGGCAGGAGCGCATGGGCGATGCGCGGGCCGAGGTCACGGGCGGGGTTGATGGCGTAGCCCGTCGGGCCGCCCAGCGAGAGGCCAATGGCCCACACCAGGAAGGCCACCGGGATGATGCCCAGCGCGCCCATGTTGATGGCCGTGGCCGTGCCCTCGGGGTCCATCACTGTGCCGCGGATGGCGAAGATACCGAACAACAGGACAAACGTGCCGATGATCTCGGTCACCAGGTTCCAGACCGTGTTGCGGATGGCCGGGCCGGTCGAGAAGACGGCCAGCTTGGCGCCCGGGTCGGGGGTGGCGCCCCAGTGCTGGAAGTAGGCCAACCAGACGAGCACCGCGCCGATGAAGGCGCCGATCATCTGGGCGATGATGTAGAGGGGCACATCGCCCCAGCTAAAGCCACCGCCGACCGCCAGACCGATGGTGACGGCCGGGTTCAGGTGCGCGCCGCTGACGACGGCCGACGCGTAGGCACCGACAAACACCGCCAGGGCCCAGGCCGTGGTGATAACGATCCAGCCGCCGCTGTTGCCCTTGGTCTTGCCCAGGACAACGTTCGCAACCACGCCATCGCCCAGCAGGATGAGCAGCATGGTGCCGATAAGTTCGCCAACAAATGGACTAGTCATTGTTTTCTCCTTAGCTGTCAAAACGGTTCAGAAACGGCTAACGCTTGTGAATGTGGGATCAACGTTTCTGTTGAAGTCGCGGGGTGATGGGCGTTTGGCTTACTCGATAAAGCAACCTCCTCGTCCGTTACCCGGCCGGGCGCTCGACGACTGGGTAGCCCAAAGAGAGCCACGCCGGCCGGCCGATTGACGACACGGGCATGAGCAGGACAAAGATAGTGATAACGGACTTCACGAGGTCATGCGTTTAGACAGTATGACCATAGTGTAGGCAGCAGCTATTGTGCAAAACACACTAAGCTACATGATAAGAGAGAGATGAGCAGGGGTCAAGCAGGGGGCCGAAAACGTTTCAAATTAAGACAGTTCATGGCGAAAATTGTTCCATAATGAAACATTCTCGGTACGTTGCACTTTCTTGAGTGCGATGCACCTTCTGTCGAGTTAGCAGCGACACAATACCGTGTAAAGCACCACAGCAGGTGCATCGCGCGGTAGAGAATTAGCGGGACTTGAAGGTGGCCGGCGAGATGTCGAGCGCCTTCATCTTGCGCCACAGCGTCGAGCGGCCGATGCCCAGCAACCGCACCATCTCCGTCACTCGGCCGCGGCTGGCCCAGCCGGCGCGCAGGATCGCTTCACGCTCCGCCTCGCCGACGGAGATGACCGGTCGGGCCAGCGGATAGTGGCCGCTCAGTACGCGGCCGTCGCGCACCGCCTCCGGCAGATCGGTCGCACGGATGACGCCGTCGCGGCACTGGCTCATGGCCCGCTCCAAGACGCTCTCCAGCTCGCGCACGTTGCCCGGCCACGGGTAGCGACCCAGAGTGACCACCGCCTCGTCTTCGATCCACATCGCCCGGCTCTCGCGCGCCGTCTGGCGGGCCAGGAAGCGCTCGGCCAGCAGGGGAATATCCTCCACCCGTTCGCGCAGCGAAGGCACGTCGATCTTGAAAACGCCGAAGCGGTAGTAGAGGTGAGAAAGGAAGCTGCCCTGGGCGACGAGGTCTTCCAGATTGGCCGTCGACGTGGCGATAATGCGCGCATCAACCGGGATGGGCGTCGAACTGCCCAGCCTCATGACGTGGCGGGTCTCGATGACGTGCAGCAGCGCCGCCTGCAACTCCAGCGACAGATTCTCGATCTCGTCCAGCAGCAGTGTGCCCCCCTCGGCCAACTCGAACTTGCTCGGCTGGCCGCGGGTGTTGGTGTCCTGCTCATGGCCCAGTATCTCGCGCGGCATCAGTTCGTGGGGAATGGCCTGGCAGTTGATGTCGATGAATGGCCCCCCGGCTCGCGGCCCGTCGTTGTGGATGGCGCGGGCCAACAGGTTCTTGCCTACCCCGCCCTCGCCACGCACCAGCACCGGGGCCAGCCCGCGCGCCGCCGTTCGCGCCTGGCGCACGACACGGCGCATTGCGCCGGAGACGGCCTGGACGTCTTCGATGCTCAGCGTCGTCTGCGCGCCATACTGCTGCTGGGCGATCTGGCGCACGTGTTCGATGGGGCTGAGCAGGGCGACGTAGCTAACCGGCAGCGGCCCGGCCTCAAAGATCGGCCGCAGGGTTAGCATACAGCGCACGTCACGTCCGGCCATCGGCAAGGTCAGCTCCACGTCGGCCAACTCGTCCCCCTGCTCGATCGCTTCACGCACCTCGCCGGGCAGCGCCAACACGTCGGCCAGCGCCCGGCCGACAGCGGCGCGGGGGTTGATCCGGAGCATTTCGCCGGCCTGGGCATTCACCTGGCGTATCTCGCCCTGTTGGTTCCAGACGATGACCCCTTCCGTGATCGCCCCGACGATGGTGTTGACCTCGCTGAGGTGCTGGTTAGCCTCTTCCAGCGACCAGTTGGCCTGTAACTGGTTGCCGACGGCCCGCGCCGCGGCCATGACCAGGGCCAGTGTGTGAGACGTGGCCGTCTCGACCGAGCCGACCATGCCCAACACGCCAATGATGCGCCCACGCACGTCATGGATGGGCGCGCCGGCGGTGACGATGCCGTGGAGCACGCGGAAGTAGTGCTCTGCGCCGACGATCTGGATGGCCGTCGCCTCTTGCAACACCAGCCCCAGCGCGTTCGTGCCCGCCGTGCCCTCCGACCAGTAGGTTCCGGCACGGAAGCCCAATGAGCTGGCCTTATCCAGGGCGTGGCTGTCGCCGCCGATCGCCAGAATGCAGCCCGCGCCGTCGGCCAGCAGGATGGCGTAATCGGAACTTTCGGTGAATTGGTGGATGTCCTCGATGAACGGCGTGGCGATGGTGATCAGGTCTTGCTGGCCGCGCACGATCGACGTCAGGGCCATGGGGTTGACCGGTTGCGGGCGAAAGTCGGCCAGCGGATTGGCGCGCACGATGCAGCGCCGCCACGAGCGCACCACGGCCGGGTCGATCCTGTCTCTTATACACATCTGACGCTGCCGACGAGCGATCTAGTGTAGATCTCGGTGGTCGCCGTATCATTAAAAAAAAAAAGAGAATACAAAGCGAGTGTCAGGCAGCACGTAGCGATGAAGAGATGAGACAAATTAACAAGCAAACGGAATAGAGAGCAAAGAAGGAGGAGACGA
>CALLZA010000724.1 GCA_937858165.1 uncultured Ardenticatenia bacterium | reverse complement strand
TGTTCGTTGTTCTTCTATTCGTTTTTTTTTTTTCATGGTCCGGCGACCACCGAGATCATCACTTGATGCGTCGGCGGCAGCGTCAGATGTGTAGAAGAGACGGGTGGTGAAGCGCAGGGTGTAGAACGTCGCCTCGCGGGTCAGGTCGTTCTGCTCGGCCTGGGCGATGGCCGTGCGGCACTCCGGGCACCACAGTGTCGGCGCTTGCTGCCGGTAGGCCAGGCCGCGGCGCAGCAAGTCGAGGAAGCCCCATTGGGCCACCCGGCGCGACTCCTCGTCGATGGTGCGATAGGTGTAGCGCCAGTCGATGGACAGACCCAGCCGCCGCCAGATGCGTTCATACTCGGCCTCGACCTCGGCGGCCACGGCCAGACACTCGCCAATGAAGGCGGCGCGTCCGATTTCCGCCGCGCGCACGCCGCGCCTCCGCTCCACTAGCCGCTCCGTCGGCAGGCCGTTGTCGTCGTAGCCCATCGGGTAGAAGACGTTGTCGCCGCGCATGCGCCGATAGCGGGCGAAGAAGTCGGCGTGGGCGTATGAGTAGACGTGGCCGAGATGCAGCCGGCCGGAGACGGAGGCCGGCGGGGTATCGATGGCGTAGACGGGGGCGTCGCTGTCGCGGTCGAAGTGGTAGACACCGGTTTCGTGCCACTGCTGCTCAGTGGCCCGCTCGGCCGTCAGGGCGTCGTACTGCTTATCCAGAGTCATCGCGTCGTACCTCCACGGAAAGTAAAACAGCCCATCGTCACAAAGAGGACGAAAGGGCTGTGCTTCCGCGGTACCACCTCTGTTCGCCGGCCGACCGGCGCACTCGTGCCCCGACCACCATCGGAGCGGCGCGTTAACGGGCGCACCCGTGCCGGTCTACTGCGGGCCGCGGCCCGGTTCTTCGGCAGCCAAGCCGGACGACCTTCGGCGCTTCTCCACCGCGGGGGCTTTCAACCAATGGCCCCGGCTTCTCTTTCGGCGGGCGTGGCGCGTACTCCTTCCGGTTCAGGCGACTATGCGATTAGAATTCATTATATGCAGGGGCGGACAACTGTCAATACTGTTGATCCGCTGCTCGGAGCGCGCATCCTCAGATGCGCGTCTCCGCTGGTAGACCTTTACCCGAATCGGCGTTATTAGCGTAATCTGCGTGCCAATCTTCGTGATTTGCCAAGCGCCCCGATAGCCGGTAGTATTGTTCGGCAATCTGTAAAACCACCGAGAAGGTTGACTCGACCCCCATGGAACCCGAACTGATCACCATCATCGAAGGCCCCACCCCCGACTTCATGCCGCATTCGCATGGGTGGGTGCAGTCGATTTATGAAGGCCCCGAAGAGATCGACATCGCCCTGTGCCAACTACGCACCGGCAACGGCCAGGACATCGTCGAGCGCTGTCACCGCGCCTGGCAAGAGGGGCGCACCGTTCGACTCGACTACCCCGACGATATGCGCCTGCGGCAGCAGCTGGACGTCGTTGCCCTGCGCCTGACCAAGATCGACGAGGGAGAGTTGTTGCTACTGTGGCTGTCTGTGCCGGCGGAAGTGGGTGAGGTGGTCGATGAGGGCGAAGATTTCGATGACGACCTCGACATCGACTCCGACGTGCCGTTCTAAGATCAAGCAACCACAGTTGACCCAGATTTAACAGATTAACTCTTAAGAATATGTGGAATCTGTAGTTTTTCTCTCTGTGGTTTGAGGGAGGGGCGATGGCTTACGACACGATCCTCTACCAAGTGGCCGATGGCGTGGCAACGATTACGCTGAACCGCCCGGCCAAGCTCAACGCCTTTAACGACGAGATGATCGGCGAAACGCTCGACGCCCTGCGGGCCGCCAGGCGCGACGACGCGGCGCGCTGCATCGTTCTGACGGGCGCTGGGCGGGCCTTCTCCTCCGGCCAGGATTTGGCCGCCTTCCAGGAGCGGGGCGAATCGGTGTCCATCGCCGAGCATCTGCGCCACGGCTACCACCGCCTGGTGCGCCAGATGGTGACGCTGGAGAAACCTATCGTCGGCGCGATCAACGGCATCGCCGCCGGCGCGGGTTGCGGCGTCGCGTTGGCGGCCGATATTCGGGTCGCCGCCGACACCGCCTCCTTCATGCTGGCCTTCAGCCGCATCGGCCTCATCCCTGACAGCGGCGTCAACTGGTTCCTGCCGCGTCTCATCGGCTACGCGCGGGCCTACGAGATGGCCATCACCGCCGACCGCGTGCCCGCCGCCACGGCCCTGGCCTGGGGCATGGTCAACCGCGTGGTGCCGGGCGAGCAACTGCCGGAGATCGCCGCCGCCACCGCCCGCCAGTTCGCCGAGGGGCCGACGCTGGCCTTCGGCCTGACCAAGCGGGCCATGAACCGCGCCCTGACCAGCACTCTCGACGAGGCGCTGGCCTATGAGGCGCATCTGCAAGAAGTGGCTGGCCGCAGCGCCGACAACCGCGAGGGCATCGCCGCCTTCCTCGAAAAGCGCCCGCCGCTCTTTTCTGGAAGATAAGAACCTCACGCAAAGATCGCCAAGGGCGCAAAGATCGCAAGGAAGAATTTCTTTTTGCGTCCTTGGAGTCCTTGGCGATTTTTGCGTGAGGTCTTCTTCTTATCTTTCGGCGGCGTAGATTGCGTTCCCGGCGACGACGAAGACCCGCTGCGGCGCGTCGGTGACGGCGAAGTCGCTGGCCTGGCTCAGCACTTCGTCGCCTGCCTGATCCAGCACGCGGTATTGGGTCAGCACCGTGCCGCCGCGGCTCAGTTGCACCAGGCGGCTGCTGCCGGGGTCGAGGATGAAGATGGACGCGTTCAACCCCCGGCCGACCATCTTGACCGCCACCGGCGCGACCAGCGGCGTTGTCAGCCCGCTCTGTTGCAGTGTGTTCTCGTCCCACTGCACGCGCCCCGAACGGGTGTCGTAGTAGCGCACGCGGCCGTCGGCGTAGAGGACGACCAGGCTGCCGTCTTCCGAGTACAGGTCGAAGTCAACCGCGCCATCCAGCCCGGCCTGGGCGCTGAAGAAGATAGCCGGGTCGTCTTCCGTCTGCACGTAGTTCTGGTCGGCGAAGTACTTCCAGATCTGCCCCGCGCCGCGGTCAAGCACGTAGAGCCGGTCGAGGTAGGTTGCCATTGCCACCGGGTCGAGCCAGGCGCTGCTGTTGCCCAGCCGGATGCTGCGGGTGTCGCCCAGGTTGGTGTAGTGGCTGAACAGCACGCCCGTCCGGTCGAGCATCGTTACGCTGTCGCGCGTTTCAGCCGCGCGCCCCGGCAACCACAGCAGATCAACGATTGGGCCGACGACCTCCGTGCCGACGGACTGGCCGTTGAAGGTGATGGTCGTTGGCTCTTCGGCCGTCAACTCGCGGAAGGCGTCGTCGGTCACATGCAACAGGACGCGATTGTTGGCCCCGTCGAGCACAGCCACGCCCCCCTCGGCCAGCCCCAGAGCGATGCCGGTCAGGTTCGCGCCGTCGTCGTAGGCGTAGAACAGCTCGGCCGTCATACGCGTCACGCCGTCGATGCGATCCAGCGCCTCGCGGGCGTCGGCGCGCATCCGGGCGACTTCGATGCTGTCTCTTATACACATCTGACGCTGCCGACGAGCGATCTAGTGTAGATCTCGGTGGTCGCCGCATCATTAAAAAAAAAAAACTCGTAGAGCGTATGACGCTATGACTGACTATATCGCAGTAAATAAACAATGAACAAAAAGACATCTCGAAAGAGCGAAGAAAAGAAA
>CALLZA010000723.1 GCA_937858165.1 uncultured Ardenticatenia bacterium | reverse complement strand
AGAAGCCGGAATGCGAGTGCGAGTGGGTCTTGGTGGGCTGGGGGATGGTTATAAGAGACGGGGGTGGAAAACCGCGGCCAGGTCGTGGGCGTAGAAGGCCAGCCGGTGGGGTTCATAGAGCGTCGCCACCGTCTCCAGCACGTCGCCCAGTTCCAGCGCCTTGCGCAAAAAGGCCAGCTCGCGTTCGTGGGTCAATAGGCTCAGGTCGACGTCGCGGTCGGCGTCGGCCGGCAACCCCGCCTCGGCCCACTTGCGGAAGATGCCGGCGCAGCGCACGTGGGCGTTCTGGATGTAGTAGACGGGGTTCTTGTCCGACCGCTCCATGGCCAGGTCGAGGTCGAACTCAACCGGGCTGTTGGCCGAACGGGAGATCATGAAGTAGCGAATGGCATCGGCGCCGACCTCGTCAACCAGTTCGTCGAGGGTGACGTAGAGGCCACGCCGCGTGCTCATCTTCACTGCGCCGCCGCCACGGACCAGGGTGACGATCTGGTGCAACAGGGTATGGACGAAGTCGGAGCTATAGCCCAGGGCGCGCACGCCCATGAGTACCTGGGGGGCCGTGGCGTGGTGGTCAGGGCCGAAGATGTCGACGACCAGGTCGAAGCCGCGCTGGGCCTTGTCCCAGTGGTAGGCCATGTCGGGCAGGCGATAGGTTGGCTCGCCGCCGGCCTTGACAACGACGCGATCCTTGTCGTCGCCGAACTCAGTGGAGCGGAACCACTGCGCGCCGTCTTTCTCGTAGACGTAACCGCGCTGCCGCAACGCCTCAAGCGTTTCCCACACTTTGCCCGTCTCGTAGAGGCTCTCCTCGCGGAAGTAGTTGTCGAAGACGATACCGATGCGGGCCAGGGTGGCTTTCTGCTGGGCGCTGATGCGGTCGCGGGCGTAGACGGCGAAGGTGTCGGTGGGCATATCGACCAGCGCCTCGCCATGTTCGGCCAGCAACTCGCGGGCCAGGTCGGTGATGTAGTCGCCCTGATAGTGCTCGTCGCTCAGTTCGGCGGCGCGGCCGAGCTGCTGCAAGTAGCGCACTTTGATCGACTCGCCCAGCAGGGTGATCTGTCGCCCGGCGTCGTTGTAGTAGTACTCCAGCGTCACGTCGTAGCCGGCGCTCTCCAGGGCGCGGTGGAGCGTGTCGCCGATGACGCCGCCGCGGGTGCGGCCGAGGGTGATCGGCCCGGTGGGGTTGGCGCTGACGCACTCGACCTGGGCTTTGCGGCCGGCGCCATGCTCAACGCGACCGAAGCCGGACGGATCGGCCAGAATGCGTTCGGGCAAGCTCTGGAGCCAGGCGTCGGCCAGACGAAAGTTGACGAACCCGGGCGGCGCGACACTCACCTCGCCCAGATAGTCGAGCGGCGGCAGGTGGTCGGCGATGGCCTGAGCGATCTTTAGCGGGGCCAGGCGCGCCGGGCGGGCCAGTTGCAGGGCCACGGCCGTGGCGTAGTCGCCGCGGCTTGTCTCGCGCGGGCGCTCGACGGTGACTTCGGGCAGGTCAAAAGGGGGCAGCGCGCCGTCGGCCTGCGCGGCCAGCAGCGCGTCGCGGACGGCGGCGGCAAGTTCGTGATGATGGAGCATAAGTGACCATTTTAGCAGTTTGGTCGCGCACAAGCGAAGAGCCGCCGGAATGGCACGCAGATGACGCTGACGACGCTGATTCACGCGGCCAGAATCCGTGGTTCTGATCCGCGACCATTCGTGAACTCTGCGTTATCAGCGGGCTACTCTTCCCAGCCGGAGGTCTCGCAGACAAGGCGATTATCTCGTATACTGGAACGATGAACGACACACGACCAACCATAGCCCCGATCATTGTCGAAGGGTCCGTCGTCCAACCCGATCCGGTGCGCGCTGCCGCGCCGATCGGGAGTGCCCTGTCGGCTCCGTCCGGGGCCACACCCCCTTCGGCCGACCCCGAATTTGACGCCTATCTGGCCGTCGTCAAGACGCTGCTAGGTGGAGCGGTCGAGGGCACGGCCGAGCTGGCCCGACGGCTGGAACGGCTGGAGGCGGCGTTGCGGGCCAGTGACGACGGCCCACCCGGCCCCGGCGCGGTGAACAGCACGGCCGATGTCGTGCGCTATATGCTGTTCGGCGCGTCGCTGGCGGCAGCCGACGGGCTGCGGCAGCGGGCGGTCAGGTGGGCCGAGGCGTCGGATGTGTTCCTCCGCACCACTGGTAGCGCCGTCGCGCCGCTGGCGCGCAGCCGCCTGACCCGGCGCGTCGTCGGCCCGTTCGACCGCGCGTTCGGCCGTTTGGTCGACCGCGGCCAGACGCGGGTGAACGCCTGGGTGGAGCTGGGCCGGGCCAACGAACCGACAGCTCGCCTGGTGGCCCGGCAGGCGTATCTGGAGGCGGTCGATGACTTCATCGGCCACCTGTCGCAGAACCAGCAGCTATCCGACCTGGTACAGGAGCAGAGCGTGGGCCTGGCGACGGAGTTTGTCGAGGAGGTGCGCGAGCGCACCGTCTCGGCCGACACGCTGGCCGAGTCGATCGTGCGCCGTATCCTGAAGCGGCCCCCGCGCACCGCCCTGCCGCCGCCCGATGCCATCCGCGAGGCGGTGGCTGAAGTCAAGCGAGTGCCCCGCCATGAAGATTAAGCGCCTGGCCACCCCCCCTGACTCGCTGCGCGGCCACCCGGCGGGCTTCGTCACCCGCTACGTCGCCTTTCTGCTCGACGTGCTCGTCGTCGCCCTGGCGTCCTTCCTGTTTGTAACGATGGCGCGGGTGACGCTGGACTTCTTCGGCATCAACGCGCTCGTGGAGTCGGCCGCAGGGGCGCGGCCGGAAGCGACGCAAACGGTGGTGATTAGCAGCGCTTGGCGCTGGCTGTTGACCGTTGGCGGCGGCTTTCTGACCTTCGGCGTCTACTCAATTGCGGCCTGGCTGTTGGTGGGCAAGACGGTCGGCAAGGCGCTCATGGGGCTGCGCGTGTTGGGGCAAGACGGCCGCCGGCTTACCTTTTCTCAGGCGCTGATTCGCGCACTCAGCTACTACGTCTCCGGGCTGGCGCTGTTCATCGGCTTCCTATGGGTGCTGGTGGACGACCGGCGGCAGACGTGGCACGACAAGCTGGCCCGGACGATCGTCGTCTACGAGTGGGACGCACAGTACGAGGAGCGGCTGGTAGGCGCGGTGCAGGCGCTCGACCAATCTAACCAGCGACGCCTGGCGGCGCAGGAGGCGGCGGTGCGGCTGGCGGCCGAGGGGGACGAGACAGGCGAGCCGCTCAGGAGATGACCCCGCCTCATTTTGCGAATCGTCGCCCCAATCATATACTCAAGGAACAACCGCGACACAGTTTTGGCCCAACGAGAAGCCGCAATGTCTAAGCCCATCACCCCTCTGTCCAACGTCGACGCCGCCTGGCTGAAGATGGAGGACCCGACCAACTTGATGATGGTCACGGGGGTGCTAACCTTCCCCCGACCGCTGGACATGGCCTACCTGCGGGCCCTCATCGAGAGCCGGCTGCTGCAATTCGACCGCTTCCGGCAGCGCGTCGTGCGCCCGGCGTTGCCCTTTGCCCCGGCCTACTGGGAGCCGGACCCCCACTTTAACCTCGGCGCGCATTTGCACTGCGTTGGCCTGCCCCACCCGCGTGACAAGGGGGCGTTGCAACGGTTGGTTAGCGACCTGATGTCCACCGGCCTCGACTTTAGCAAGCCGCTGTGGCAGATGCACGTCGTCGACGGTTACTGCCCGGACGGACGGCATGAGGGGGGCGCGCTCATCGTCCGCCTGCACCACGCTCTGGCCGACGGCATGGCCCTGGTGGGCGTGCTGCTGGCCCTGACGGAGATGGTTCCCGGTGCGCTGCCGCCCATGGCCGCCGCAAGCGGGGTGGGCGACGACGAGGCCGCGCCCGGCCGGCTGAGCAGTTGGGAGGCCCTCCAGTGGCGGACGGCAACGATGGTCGGCAAGGGCATGGACGTGGGGCGGCGGGCGGTCATCGAGGGGCTGGAGTCGTACCTCAACAGCGATCGGCCGCGCCAACTGGCCGAGCAAGGGGCGGACTACGCCCATGCGCTGAGCAAGTTGGTGCTGCGCGCGCCCGACCCGCCGACGCCCTTCCGCGGCCGGCTGGGTGTGGCCAAGCGCGTGGCCTGGTCGCGCCCCCTGCCGCTGGGCGAGGTGAACGCCATGCGCCGGGCGACGGGCGGGACGGTCAACGACCTGATGACGTCGGCCGTCACCGGTGGGCTGCGGCGCTATCTGGAGGCGCGCGGCGAAGTGCCGGCCGACTTCCGCGCCGCCGTGCCGGTCAACCTGCGCGGCCCGAACGAGATGGGCGCGCTGGGCAACAAGTTCGGCCTGGTCTTCCTCGATCTGCCGGTCAGTGTCGTTGATCAGCGTCGGCGACTGGACACGGTTCGCTTCCGCATGGAGGCGCTGAAGGGCAGCCCCGAAGCGCCGGTGTCGCTCGACGTGCTGGCCGCGGTCGGCTTCTCGGCCCAGGCGGTGCAGGACGCGGTGGTGCGCGTCATCGGCACAAAGGCGACGGCCGTGCTGACCAACGTCCCCGGCCCGCCCATCCCGCTCTACCTGGCGGGACAGCCGATCGACAGCCTGATGTTCTGGGTGCCACAGAGCGGTCGGCTGGGACTGGGCATCAGTATTCTAAGCTATGCGGGCAGCGTCGCCGTCGGCGTGGCCACCGACGCGGGACTGGTGCCGGAGCCGGATGAGATTGTGTTGGGGTTTTATGCGGAGTATGACGAGTTGTTGGGGTTGGTCTAGCCGGTTGCCAGGATCGCCAGCCACCAGCCAGCTCAGCATTCTACCCCGCAAGCCGCAATATCACCCCTTCGTGCGCGGCTAAGTTAAATGCTTCGGTCAATGCGCCCGCCTGCCGGTCGGGGTCAGTTGACAGGATGACCTCTGCGGCCGCCGCGCCCACCACCGCCAGGTCAAGCGTATGGCTCTTGCCACCCAGGTTCAACACCACCACAAACCCATCGCTCCCCGCCGCCGTCCGCCGATAGGCCAGCACGTCCTTAACGCCCACGTCGACCAACTCAATCGCCCCCCGGTTCAGCGCCGGTTCGGCTCGTCGCAGGGCCGTCAGGCGGCGGAAGAGGGCCAGCATAGAGGCAGGGTCGCCGTCCTGGGCGGCCACGTTACGGGCGCGGTAGTCGGCGGCCAGCGGTAGCCACGGCCGCGCCCCCTGTCGCGCAAAGCCGGCATGGGTGCTGTCGTCCCACTGCATCGGCGTCCGCTCCGGGTCGCGGCCCCAGACCTGGTACAGCTCCGGCTGCTGGAGCGCGGCCGGATCCATGCACTCCTCGAACGGGATGGGCACGTCCACCATGCCTATCTCGTCGCCGTAGTAGCAGGTCGGCGTGCCGCGCAGTGTCAGCAGCAGCATCTGGGCCACCCGGGCCTGGGCCGGGCCGACGCGGGTGGCGATGCGGTGCTGGTCGTGGTTGCCCAGCACCCAGTTGGGCCAACCATCGGGCGGCAGGGCGGCCTCGTAGCGGCCGATGTAGTCGCCAATGGCCCGCGCGTTCCAGGGCAGGCTGATGAGCTGGAAGTTGAACGGCATGTGGCACTCGTCGCCGTTGCCGTAGTAGGTCATGAGACGTTCGAGCGGTAGATAGATTTCGCCGACCATCATGCGTTCGTCGTACTCATCGAGTACGGCGCGCATCCGGCGGACGATGTCGTGGATGCCGTCCACATCGGCGGTGTAGATGTGCTGGAGGCGGTCGAACGGTCGCGCGTCGGGCGCGGCGTCGGGGTTGGGCGGCTCGTCGCGCAATCCCGCGTCCTTCAGCATCAGCCAGATAACGTCGACGCGGAAGCCGTCTACGCCGCGGTCGAGCCAGAAGCGCATGTTGTCGAGCATGGCCGGCAGCACGTCGGGGTGGCGATAGTTCAGCTCCGGCTGGCTGCGGTGGAACTGGTGCATGTAGAACTGGCCGGTGTGGGCGTCGTAGGTCCAGGCGGGGCCGCCGAAGTGGGTCTCCCAGTTATTGGGCCGGCGCGTCTCTGGCGGGCCGGCACCGGGGGCGGGGTCGGCCCAGATGTAGTAGTCGCGCTTGGGGTTGTCGCGGCTGCTGCGGCTTTCCACGAACCAGGCGTGCTCCTCTGAGGTATGGTTGGGCACTAGGTCGAGAATGACGCGCAGGCCGCGGCCGTGGGCTTCGGCCAGCAGGCGGTCGAAGTCATCGAGCGTGCCGAACAGCGGGTGGATGTCGCAGTAGTCGGCCACGTCGTAGCCGAAGTCGTGCATCGGCGAGGGGAAGATAGGCGAAATCCAGATGGCGTCGACGTTGAGCGCCTGGAGATAGTCCAGCCGCCGCCGGATGCCGTTCAGGTCGCCGACGCCGTCGCCGTCCGAATCCTGGAAAGAGCGGGGGTAGATTTGATAGATGATGCCGGTTTGCCACCAGTGCATGGGGAACTCCAGTTGTCAGTTGTCAGTATTCAGTGAGTCAGTCATTGGTCAGCTAGAAGTTTGAAGCTTGTCACTCGTCACTCATCACTCCCCACTGGCCGCGGGCGGCAGCGTCGGGTCGTTGCCGTCGCGCAGGGCGGTATAGGTGGGGGACATGATCTCGACGCCGGCCGCGGCAAAGCGATCCTGGATGTGGCGGTGGAGCGCGGAGTAGAGAGACGGCAGCAGCTCCGGCTTGCGGGTCAGCGCGTTCAATTCGTAGCTGACATTGTAGTCATTGAGCGCCTTTTGCAGCACAAACGGGGCCGGCTCCTTCAGAACGTCGGGCGTGTCCAGCGCTGCGCCGATGAGCAGCTCGTGAACTTGCCGCCAGGGCACGTCGTAGCCGATGGTCACCGTCGTGTAGAGCGCCAGCCCACTCTCGCGCGCCAGCCTGCTGTAGTTGGTCACCGAATTGCTGAGGACCAGCGAGTTCGGGAATGATACGACCTCGTTCTTGAAAGTGCGAACGCGGGTCGTCAACAAGTATTTGCCGACCACTTCGCCGGTCGTGGTCTGGATGCAGACGATCTCACCGAAACGAAACGCGCCGGTATAGGTCAGGATGATGCCGGCAATGATGTTGGCGATGGCCGAACTGGAGGCCAACGTCAGCAGCAGGGCCAGGAAGGCGCTGACACCCTGGAAGACGGGCAACTGACTGATCGGCAGCGAGGTAAAGCCGATGATGACAGCGGCGATCATGACCAGGATGGCGATCATGCGCCCGGTGAAGTTGGCCCACTCGGGTTCAAACGAAGGCAGGCGGAGCACGCCTCGTTCAACTTCGCGGAAGAAGATCCGGATGAGCCGAGTGATCAGCCAGGTTAAGGCCGCCAGAACCAGCACAAAGGCTAGGTCAGGCAAGAAGGTGACGAGGCCATCCCATAGCTTGGCCAGGGGCGACAATAGAAGCTCGCGGAGGCGCGTGCCCAGGTCGCGCGTCTGGGGAAAGCCGCGCAGGATAATCGGAATGGCAACGGTAATCAGGAAGATAGCCAGGATGACCTTGAACAGGCGCAGTAGGACGCGCACGAAGCGGCTGAACTGACCCGACTGGTAAATTTCGGAGTTGGCGAGCGTCGGCGGCAGTCGGCCGGACTCGGTCGAGGGGTCTAACTTATCAACCAGCCAGTTGCCGAAGCGATTGATGAGCCACAGGAAAACGAAGAGCGCCAGCAAGACGGCCAGGGTGATACCCAGCCCGGCGCCCAATACCGAAACGCCGACGCTGGTCTGCCCCTCGGCGACGACCGTCTGGATGATCGCCGCCCACTCCTGGGCCAGTTCCTGCCGTTCGCGTCCTTCGGCCGCGGCGTCGGCGTCGCTGACCGACACCAATACCTCGTCGCCAATGACGATGTCAGTCGCGTTCTCTGTGTCCACCACTGTGACCGTCAGCTCGCCGGTGAAAGGATTGTTGGCCAGGCGGCTGATGTGGTCGGCGACGAGCGCGGCTCGCTCGGTGGCGGTGATGGAGCCGACGCGCGTTTGGAGGCGGAATAGCTCGCGGCCGTTGACGACGACCGGCGCACCCTCTTCAGCCAGGGGAGTGGGTAGCGGCATAGGGGTTGGATCGTCTTGCCGCGCCTGGACAGCCGCCGGGCCGGCCAGAGCGATCAACAGCAGGACAAGGAGCGCGATTCGGCAGGTGTGGCTGCTGGCTGGTGGGTGCATGGGTATCTTCGTTGGTTGGATTGGCCTTGATTATGGCGGCAGAGGCATGGTTTGGCAACGTAGCGGGTGTGGCGCCATCCTCCAGAATTGCGCCTCTTGCGCAGTTGTTCAAGGAGCGCGATCCTGGAGGATCGCGCTACACGCGGTAGAGGGCGATCCAGCGGCTGGCGGCCGAGTCGGTAATGAGCGTCGCCAGCCGGCGGCGGCGCGTCTCTTCGCGCTTGGCGCTCATGACCCAGTGGGTCGCGCCGCGGCGGTAGTGGGGCGGCTGTGCTGCCCAGTAGGCCCAGGCGTCGGCGTCGGCGCGGAACTCGGCTTCGTAGGCGGGGGCGAGCGGCTGATGGCGTGCTTCGTAAGTGTAGAACTGGCTCTTGTCCGGATCGCGGGCCTCATAGGCTGTCTCTTATACACATCTGACGCTGCCGACGAGCGATCTAGTGTAGATCTCGGTGGTCGCCGTATCATTAAAAAAAAAAAACAAGGAGTAAGCAGTAGTTGACATGCTGTAACAGAAGAACAAACTAAAATACGCACAACACATACATGAGATAGCAGAGAACACTACATCGAGACACAAAAAGAGAATAAGAAATATCAATACGAATAAGAAGAAAAGCA
>CALLZA010000722.1 GCA_937858165.1 uncultured Ardenticatenia bacterium | reverse complement strand
CCTTCCCCCCTCCCGCGCGCTGACAGTCCCCCCCGTTGTCCGGCAGTTCCTGGGCGATGAGTGGCCCCTTGGGCGCCGTGGCGGCGACGAGCCCGGCCAGCTCCTGGGGGTGCAGGCCCCAGTTGGGCGCCGTGTGGATGGCTCCCAGCTTGCCGCAGGCAAAGAACGTATCCAGATGCTCTACGCCGTCGTGGGCCAGAACAGCCACCCGGTCACCCTTGCCCACGCCGGCCGCGTCGCGCAGCCAGTTGGCGAGGCGGTTGGCGCGGGCGTTCATCTGCCGGAACGTCAGTCGCCACTCCGGGTCTTTGCCGCTATCGATGATGGCGAGACGGTCGGGCGAGTACAGTTCGCGCCGGGCCAGGTAGTCGCCGATGTACATGGTGCGCTCCCGTAGCGCGATTCTCCCGAATCGCGCACTCTACACGGACGCGATTCTGGAGAATCGCGCTACACCCAGCGCCAGACGGACGCGGCCATGCTGATGCCGCCGCCGCTGGCACAGAACAGGACGTGCTGGCCGGGCCGGGGGCCGCGGCCGTTGGCAATGGCGTCATCGAGAGCCATGATGACGCAGGGTGAGCCGGTGTAGCCCCACTTATCCATGACCCAGTGGGCCTTTTCGAGCGGCTGGCCGAGCAACTCCATCATGGCTTCGATCGTCCGCAGGTTGAGCTGGGTGAACAGGTAGTGGTCGATGTCGTCCAGCGTCAGCCCGGCCTTGTCCAGTGCGCCCTGGATCAGCTTCGGCCAGTACTCGGTGTTGAAGGTGCGCGGGAACTTCTTGACGAACTGGACGCGCGGCGGGCCATAGGCGGCCAGATTCTCCGGCGTGCTGGGGCAGTACGCGCCGCCGCCGTAGATGCCCAGCGCGTCGTGGTACTCCCCCTTGGCCAGCAGGTTGCCGGCCAGGAAGCCGGGCTGGTCGCCGACACCCAGGATGGCCGCGCCCGCGCCGTCGGCAAAGAGATTGGCCGTCTTCTTGTCCGTCAGGTCGAGGAAGCGGCTCATGCCGTAGCCGCCGGCGACGAGCACGTAGTTCATGGTGTTATCGGTGGCGATGGTGCGCGCGCCCTGGTCGAGGGCGGTCACCCAGCCCGCGCAGGCGCTATTGACATCATACGCCCCGGCGTTCACCGCGCCCAATTTGTGCTGGACGACGACCGACGTGCCCGGCGACAGATAGTCAGGCGTGTCGGTAGAGACGATGATGAGGTTCAGTTGCTCCGGCCGCACGCCCGCCACGTCCAGCGCCCGGCGCGACGCGGCGACGATCAGGTCGGACGTGGTCTGCTCCGGAGCCATCCAGCGCCGCTCGCGGATGCCGACGTTGGCAACCAGCCAGTCGCTGGTCGATTCGCCGAGCATCTGGTCGATCTCGGCGTTGGTGACGACACGTTCCGGCACGTAGCTGCCGGTGGAGAGGATTTGGGCGATTCTATTCATAGTTGTTAGTTGTTAGTAGTCAGTCGTCAGTAGGGCAGTCTCTAGTCACCAGCCTCTGGAACCTGGCCCCTGGAACCTGGCCTCTCGTCTTCGCCCAGGGCGACGTAGCGACGAATGAAGGCCACTGCCTCTTCCCAGTGCAGGAAGGGCTGCTCCTGGTTGGTCTGCACGTTCAGGATCGAGCCGCGCAGGGCGGCATTTTCGGGCGGCCCCGAATGGACAAACCGGACGACAAACGACGTGATCTCGGGTGAGGTCTCTTCCAAGGGTAGTACCTTCTTCGGTAAGCAGTGTCCAGCAGGCAGTAAACAGTAGTCGGTAGTCGGTCACCTATGTCCGGCGGCGGGTCGAAATGGGTCGCCGGGGCCGCATGGATACGATAGCAAATGGCGGCTACCCACGGGTTACAGTTGGGAGTCGAGCGCTAAAGCGCAACACTACGAACGGCTAGCTGGTTAGTTCGGCAAAGAGGGCTGTCGTCTCATCCGTTGGGGCCACGTCCAGCTCGTCGCGCAGCGTCTGCACGCAGCGCTGGTAGACCCGCCCGATCTGGCCGCGATTGCCCAACCGGTGGTAGGCAACCATCAGGTGGCGGTAGGCCCGCTCCCAACAGTTGTCGGCGGCCAGAGTACGTTGGGCCAGCTCCACGCCCTGCTCATAGCGGCCGGCCTCCAGGTATAGCTCGGTCAGGCGATCGGCGGCGCTGAGAAACATCACCGCCAACCGCTCGCGTTCGGCCGCTGCCCACGTCTCGTAGATCGCCTCCGGCAGATAGTCGCCTTTGTAGAGGGCCACGGCCTGCTCAAGAAGAGTCATGGCCGATGGGAGTGGGGCGACCGCGGCGCGCGGGCGTGGGGGAGCCGGGGCGCTTTGGGCGGCGCGTGCCTGAGCGATGAGGGCGGCGAACTGCTCGGCATCCAACCACAGGTCGGCCCCGGATCGCAGACAGTAACTCGTGCCCTCGCGATAGACAAAAGCCGACTCCGCGCCCGGCTCACGCTGTGGCTCCAGTACCTGATAAAGCGTGTTGAGCGTCACTTTGAAGTTGCGCCCGGCGGCCGCCGGCTCCATGCCCGGCCAGAGGTGTTCCAGAATCTGGTCGCGGTCGAGCGCCGTGTGGCGATAGGTCAGCAACAACTGGAATAGCTGCCGCGCCTTTGCCCGCCGCCAGCTATTGGCGGCGATGGCCGTCTCGCCCTTGTAGACGGCGAAGCTGCCCAGCGTGACCACGCCCACGCGGTAACCGGGGTGGTGGGTGGTCTGCCCCAGCCCCAGCGAGGCCAGCAGCCGCCCGACGTACTCGGCGCGCCAGCCGCGTTCGCGGGCCAGCACCAGCAGCGGCACAAAGACGCGCTCATCCGGCGGGCCGACGAAGGTCGGACGGGTCAACAGGTAGTCGTAGCCGTTGTCTTCGCAAGCGGCCAGAGCGGCGGGCAAGAGCTGCGGTAGCAAGTCGAGCCGGCCCTGTTGCCAACGCACCACAGCCAGCCACAGGCGGGTGGCGCAGACGCCGAAGGTGTCGCTGCACTCCTGGAAGCCCTGCAACGCGCGGCTCAGCCACTCCAGCGCGGCTTCGTAGCGGCCGGCCATCGTCAGCCCGGCGCCCAGCGACACGCGCACCAGCGAAGCGATCCACTCGTCACCGGCGGCCGTGGCGATGTCGATGCCCTCCGTGGCCGCGGGCAGGGCGCGGGCCAGATCGCCGCTGTAGCCGTAGACGCGACACAGCCCCCAACTGGCCTCGACGATCAACCGCGGCACAGCCAGCTCGCGGCTGATGGCGATCGCCTTTTCGTACTGCTCGCGGGCCAGCTCGAAGCGCCGTGGATCGGGCAGCAGCGCCAGGGCGTGCCCCTCGCGCAGGTGGCCGACAGCGGTGACGAAGGGGGAGCCCATGTCCACGCCGCGCCGGCCGCCTTCGCGGGCCGAGGCGTAGGCCGCCTCACCGCGCCCTTGCAGGGCGTAGACCAGCGACAGCAGCAGGTGGGTCTCGCGGTGGGCGCGCGGCGTCAACACCGGCGACAGTTGCTCGGCCGCCGCCCGCTCCTCCAACCGGCGGCACGCTTCGTCCAACCGGCCGGTTCGCAGTAGCACGCGATAGAGCAGTTGCGAATCTGACGGCGCCGCGCTACGCAGGGCATCGGCCTGCCGCCGCAGGCTTTCCGCCTCCTCGATGTGGCCCAGATTCAGCTTGTTCTCCGCCAGCAACTCGTAGAGCCGGGCGCGCATCTCGTGGCTTTCCACACCTTCGCTCAGGCGGATGGACTGTTCGAGCAGGCTCTCGGCCTGGCTGGGGTTGACGGTGTCGAGGTAGACGCGGGCCTGCCCCCGCAGGGCGCGCCCCACACCCTCCGGTTGGCCGCGCTGCCGCCAGGCGGTCTCGGCTTGCTGATACCAGCCGAGCGCTTCCTGGAAGCGGCTGCGCAGGCGGGCCAACTCGCCCAGGTAGAAGAGGAGAGCGGGGTGATCCTGGAGAACTTCGGGCGGGATAGCGGCCAGATGGGCGGCCAGGGTGTCGAGCCGGCCGGACGCCAGCAGTTGCGCGCCATAGCTTTCCAGCAGGGCGGCTGTAGCGGCGATGTCGGCCGTCGAAAGGCCGCTCTGCCCCGCCTTTTGCAGGTGATAGATCGCCTCGCCGAAGTCGTTTTGCTGGCGAAAGTGGGCCGCGGCCAGCAGATGGTTCGCGCGACGCGCCGCCGGATCGGTCAGTTGCTCGAGGAAGCTGTGGAAGATGTGGTGATAGCGCAGCGTGCCGTCACCCAGGTCAACCAGGAAGAGGTCAATGCGCCGCAGATAGGCGAGCATGGCGGCGCTGGGCGCGGCGGCGCGCAACGAGTCGCCTTCGAGCGGCGCGCCGGGGCCAGCGGAATAGAGCGCGTCACACGCTTCGGCGGTGATGACGCGCAAGACCGACGTGGCGCGCAAGAACGCCTGGACGTCGGCCGGCTGCCCGGCAAAGATCTCCGTCGCCAGAATGTGAAAGAGGCTGTCGAGCGTCGTGGCCTGGTTGGAGAGCACGTCTTCGACCGAGGCAAACGCCCCGCCGCGCAGGCTCTGCCACACCAGTTGCAGGGCGATGGCCCAGCCCTCCGTTGCCTCCAGCAGCCTGTCCGCTTCGTCGCCAGTCAACTCATACCCATAGGCGCGGGCGAACAGGGCGGCGATCTCGTCGCCGGTGAAGGCCAACGCTGAGCGGTCGATGATGAAGACCAGGCCACAGGCAGTCCAGCGCGGCAGGCCGGGCAAAGCGAGGGGGGCACGCCCGGCCAGCAGGATATGCAGGTCGTCGGGGGCCAGGCCTATAAGCCGGTCGATGAGGTGGACGATCTCGGTGGCCGGCGCGACTAGATGGACATCATCGAGGACGAGCCGAACAGGGGCGCGCAGAATCGCGGCCAGGCTGTTGAGCCACTCGTCAAGAATCTGCGTTGAGGGCAGCGGGCTGCTGGTGCCGTCCCACGACTCCAGCAGCGAGAGGGGTAGATCGCTCAGGTCGGGCAGGGCCAGCCGCGCGGCGTGGCAGAGATGGAGCAGGAAGACGAGCGGGTCGCGGTCTTCGTCCATCAGTTGGTACCAGATGAGCGGCGGCGAACCGGCCAGCGCTGCCAGGGCAGTGGTCTTGCCGAAGCCCGCGCCGGCCTGGATGAGGGTCAGGCGATAGTTGAGCGATTCGTCCAGCTGGCGCGTCAGGCGCGGGCGCTCGATCATGCGCGCGCCCATCCGCGGCGGCGTTATTCGCGTGCGCAAAACCGTGACCGGTCGGCTCATGTCGTGCGCCTCGATTGCAGGAAGAGAGAGCCCACAGATTACACAGATTTCTTTAGAGGTGAATTTGTGTAATCTGAGTAATCTGTGGACGCTTTCTCCATCTAGAGATACTGCTCCAGGAAGGTAACGGCGATGCGTGGGTTTTCGATGAGGTACTGGTAGCCGTGGTAGCGGTGGTCGCCGTCAACAAACAGCGGCCCCTGACCGCCCGGCGTGGCCGCGGCCAACTGTCCGGCATCGGCCAGCGTGCCCCAGCGGTCGGCCTTGCACTGGACGAACAGCACCGGCGTCGGACGGCTAACATCTGCCCCGGAGGCGGCGAAGGCGGGTTGCAGCGCGCGCAGGGGCACGCCGGTGACGGCGGCATAGGTCGTCTCCACCAGCGGCCGCACCAGCCCGGCCGCCGGCCCCAGCAGGTCATTGGCGTACCCCTCGGCGAAGACGGCCGCCGTTGAGGGCTGGACGGCGATGGCCGCGCGCAGCTCCTGTGTCTGTGGCAGGGTATAGAGGATGGTGTTGGCCCCCATCGAGAAGCCGATGGCCCCGATACGCGCTGTGTCCACGTCGGGCCGCGTCTGCAAGTAGGCCAGTGCCCCCAGCAGGTCGTCCGCCTCGCTCTGGCCGAACGTCACCGGCGGATGGGCCGCGCTCTCGCCGTGGTTGCGCAGGTCGAACATGAGCACGTGATACCCTTCGTAGTGCAGTGCATGGGCCAGCCGCAGCAGTTCTACGGGCGTCGTGCCCGACAGATTGGCCAGCACATCGTTGGCCGCGTCCCCCAGGCGGTTCCAGGCCCAACCGTGGAGCAGGATGATGGTGGCGTTGCCGCCGGTGGCGCGAGGCGCGGGGATGAACCAGCCCGACAGGCGGACGCTGTCGCGGGCCGGAAAGTGGACGTTCTCGAACGCCAGGCCCATGTCGCCCGGTGTGCACCAGAGCGGCTGGCGCGCCGGGGCGATCATCCGCCGGGCGAAGAGGGCCACTATCGCCGCCGTCAGTCCGGCGGCCAGCCCGGCCAGCAGGCTCAGGAGTCGCATTACTCGTCGAAAGGTCATGGTGTCCTCGTTGTCAGTTGTCAGTTGTCAGTTGTCAGTAAGCAGTTGGCAGTAAAAGGTTGCGAGTGACTATGCTCGTCACTCGTCGTTCGTCGTTCGTCGTTCGTCACTCAACTCGACTCCGGCAAAGAGGTCGGACTCGCGAAAGCCCTCGGGCGCGGGCGGGTAGGCACGGATGAACGTCTCGGTGGCCATATAGCGCCGCTGGATGCGTTCGGGCAGCAGACGACCGCGGGCCATGCCGCCGCCCTGGCTGGCATGGGCCGCGCCGGCCGTCCGCTTGGCGTCCCAGTAGCGCCGGTAGTCGATGTGGGCGTGCAGCCGGCCCGGTTCGATGCCGATGCGCGTCCAGTCGATATCTTTGTTGCGACCGGCGCGCTTGGGGTCCTGGCCGCGCAAGCGCATAAGCCAAGTGAAGACCTTGACCATGCGGTTGGAGAAGCCGGTGTAGTAGAGGCGCTGCGGCCGGTAGGGGGGCAGGCCCAGTTCCGGGTAGGCCGCCGGGTCGGCCGCGGCGTCGAAGGCGGCAGTGGTTATCTTCCAGCAGAAGATGTGGTCGGGGTGGTAGTAACCGCCCGTTTCGTCGTGGGTGATGACCACTTGCGGCCGGATGACGCGGATGAGCTCGACGACGCGGCCGATGGCCTCGTGCTCGTCGGCGTTGATGAAGGCGTCGGGGTGCTGGTTGGCCGGGTCGCCGATGTAGCCGGAGTCGCGGTAGCCGAAGGTGTGGAGCGTGCCGCCCAACGTGGCGACGGCCGTCTCCAGCTCCTTGTGACGCACTGCGGCCAACTCGACCAGGGTATGCTCATAGCCGGCGGCCACGGAGCCGGCCACGCCGTCGGTGGCGATGGCGATGTGGACGTCAGCCCCTTCGTCGGCATAGCGGGCCAGCGTGCCGCCGATGCCGAAGGATTCGTCGTCGGGGTGGGCCAGAACGGCCAGGAGGCGGCGGACGGCGGTCATGGAGCCACCTCGCGGTCAAGACCCTCTCCCCCCTGCGCCACCGCCAAGCCAACAGCATGCGTCGCCGTATGGGACAGGCTGATCGCCCACTCGTTCAGGCCGCGCTCGGCGGCCAGGCGTTCGGCGGCGTTGTGGAGCATCAGATGGGGGCGGCCGCGGTCGTCGTTGAGCACTTCGATGTCCTTCCAGCCGACATCGCCGATGCCCGTGCCCAGCGCCTTGCCGACGGCCTCCTTGACGGCAAAACGGCCGGCCAGGCTGGCAACGCGCCCGGCGCATTGCGCCTGCTCGCGCGCGGTGAAGAAGCGATCGGCAAAGCGCGACCCGTGGCGCTGCAGCCCACGCCGCACGCGCTCGATCTCGATCAGGTCAATGCCCGTGGCCAACATTACAGCGCCTCCACCGGCCCGGCGACAGCGATAACCAGGTCGTCGGCGCTCAGGTAGCGCCGCGCGGCGGCCTGAATGCGCTCCGGGGTGATGGCCTTCATCGCGGGGGTATAGGTGTGAAGGTAGTTCATGCCCAGGCCGTACAACTCCATGTCGGTAATCACATCCACCAGGCCGCTGTTGGTCTCCAGGCTCATGGGCAGCGAACCGGTGCGATACGCCTGGCTGTCGGCCAGCTCCTCGGCGGCGACCGGCTCCTCCTGGATGCGGCGGATTTCGTGTCGGATGGCTTCGATGGCCTGCTCGACCTTGTCCGGGGCGACGCCGGCCGAGGCCAGCCATGGCCCCGGTCCCAGGCCGCCCTCCAGCCGGCTGGAGGCGTAGTAGGCCAGCCCCTGCTCCTCGCGCACGTTGTGGCCGATGCGCCCCATCATGCCGAAAACGCCAAGGATGGTGTTCATGAGGCTGGCGTCCAGATAGTCGGGCGCGGCACGGCGCGGGCCGGGCAGGCCGAGGACCACATCGACCTGATGCTTGTCGGGCATGGCGAAGGCGCGGCGCACCAGGCCGGCCGGCCGCGGCGCTTCGGGGGCGAATTGGATGGGCTGCTGGGCGTCGTTACGCCAGCCGCCGAAGACGGCCGCCAACTTGCGCAGCGCCTCATCGGCCCGAATGGCGCCGACGAGGCCGATGATCATCTCGTGCGGGCCGTAGTAGCGGGCGTGGAAGTCGTGCACGTCGTCGCGGCCCAGGGCGGCCACAGTCGCCTCGTAGCCGCTGACAGAGCGGCCGTAGGGGTGGTCGCCATAGGCCGTTTCGAAGAAGGTCAGACGGGCCATGCTACGCGGGTCGTTGGCTCGCATCTGCAAGCCGGTGACGGTCTGGCCGCGCACGCGCTCGACGTGCTCAGCCGGGAACGTCGGCCGGCAAAGGGCGTCGGCGGCGATGTCCAGCACCAGGTCGAGATCTTCGACCAGGCTGTAGGTCGAGAAGCCGGTCGTGTGGCGGCTGCCGCCGAAAGAGACGCCGGCGCCCACCGACTCCAGAGCCCCGGAGATGCCCTCGAACGTCCACCGGGACGAGCCGCGCATGAGCCGGCCGACCGTGAAGTCCGCCAGCCCGGCTTGCACTGCCGGCCCGACCA
>CALLZA010000721.1 GCA_937858165.1 uncultured Ardenticatenia bacterium | reverse complement strand
TAGTATCTTCACTCGATGCCTTGTCTGATATTCGAGGCGTCGAGATGTGTCTAAGAGGTGGTGGTGTGGGATGGCTGATGCTGCTGAGACCTTCTACACTTTATTTTTTTTTTACAAGCAGAAGACGGCATACGAGATCGAGTGCGGTCTCGGGGGCTCGGAGATGGGTATAAGAGACAGGCCCGGAACGCGCCGCTGTTGACCGTCACCGCGCCACCGCGATTGACCAGCCCGCCGCCGGCGTCGGCCGCGTTGCCGGACACGGTCACGCCGGCCAACGTCAGCGCCGCCGGGGTGGGGGGCGCGCTGCCGCACACGGTCGTGTTGGTGACTGGACGACCGTTGGCCGCCCCGCCGCCGTCACCGTTGGCCGTGTTGTCGGACAGCTCAGCAGTGGTCAGCGTCAGCGTGCCGCCGGCATTGGCCAGTCCACCGCCATCGCCGCCGGCGGTGTTGCTCGCCACGTCCGTGCCGCTCAGCGTCAACCGGCCCGCGCCATTAGCCGCGCCGCCGCCATTGCCGTCGGCCTCGTTATCGCTCAACGCGCCATCGGCCAGCGCCACCGTCCCGCCGTCGTTGGCCAGCCCGCCACCGTCGCCGCCGGCGGTGTGGCCGTCGAGCGTCACGCCGTCGAACGTCAACGTGCCGCCGGCGTTGGCCGCGCCCCCGCCATCGCCGCCGGCGGTGTTGCTGTCGAACGCCGTGGCCGTAAACGTCAGCGCGCCGCCATTGTTGGCAACGCCGCCACCGTTGCCGCCGGCCTCATTGTCGTTAAACGCGCCCTCCGTCACCGTCACCGTGCCCGTGTCCACGGCCAGCCCGCCGCCTGTCTCGGCCTCGTTGCCGTTGAACGTCACGCCACCGAGGGTTAGCTCGGCGTTATCGACGTAGATGCCGCCCCCCCCGGCGTCGGCCGCGTTGGTGGCCAGGGTGGCGTCGCTGATGTCGGCCGTGGCCCCGGCCAAGAGCAGGCCGCCGCCATCGCCGGCGCTATTGCCCGTCATCGCGCCGCCGCTGATGGTCAACTGCGTGGTCAACGCCGCCAGGCCGCCGCCGTAGCCGGCCGCGTTGGCCGTCAGGTCCGTTTCGCTCAGCGTCGCGGTCACGTCCTTCAGGTAAAGGCCGCCGCCGTGCCCGTCACCACTGGCGGCGTTGGCATCGAGCAGGCTGTCGGTGAGGGCGACTTCAGCCGCCAGAGCAGCGATGCCGCCGCCGGAGTAGCCGGCGTTCTGGCGCAGCGTCGTCTCGTCCAGCGTCACCACGCCGCCCTGGGCATAGATGCCGCCGCCGCTGCCAGCGCCGCTGTCGTTGCCGCTGATTGTGCTCGTCTGGAGCGTCAGGGCGCACTCGTCGCAGTAGATTGCCCCGCCCAGGTCACTGTCGTTGTCGCGCAGGGTCGAACCGCTGACGCTGACCTCGCTCCCCAGGGCGGCGACGGCCCCGCCGCGGTCGGCCCTGTTGCCGGTCAAGGTGACGCCGGTCAGGGTGAGGTCGCTGTCACGGATGTAGATCGCCCCGCCGTAGTAGTCGGGCAGCCGCCCGGCGCTCAGCGTCAGCGTCTCCAGGGTCAACTCGCCGCCGGCCACGGCCAGGAAGCGCAGGTCCTCGTTGCCGGCGCGCTGCAACGTCGCGCCGTTGCCGGCGATGGTGATGGTCGAGGTGATGAGCGGCAGACCGGTCGCGCCGTAGTCATCGCCGGCGGCGCTCGTCAGCGTAAAGGCGCCGGCGGCGGGCAAGGAGACCGTGTCGGGGCCATCGGGGTTGCCGGCCACGCAGTCGTCATGAACCTCGCCGTCGCCGTCGTCGTTGGCGTTGTCGATGGCCTCGATGAGCGAGCACAGCCCCTCGTCGGCCACGACGACCATGCCGTTGGCCACGTCGATGGTGGCCGCGGGCGCGGCGCGGCCCACCGGCGGCGCGCCCAGCGCCAGCAGCAGCGCCGCCCCAGCCAGCGACAGCCCGGCCCGCCGCAACCGTCGCCGCGCGGCGCGCGGCAGTTGGCGCAACTGGGCATAGAAGCCGGCCAGCCGGCGGCTCAGGCACGGGTTGTCGGCCAGACGGGCGACCAGAACGGGGGCAAAGGGGGCACGGTTCATGGGCTTGTCTCCTTGGGGGCATTATATACGCAATCGTCGCCGTGCAAACGCCGCGCCAGCGCCTTTGGTCTGTGGGGGTGCTCTAGACTATAATCCTGTCTGACAAGTGTGGGGGTCAAATGAGCGAGCAGACGGCCGAAAGCGAATTGAATAAACCGCCGGCGCCGCAGGGCCAGGTCGTCTCGCCCACGCCCGCCATCGACACGGCCTACAGCGACGCCATCGACAGCGGCCGGCCGACTCTGCAACTGAAGGCGGCCGAGCAGGAGCAACACGAGTCGTGGCAGCTCATCGCCCTGGCGCTGGACGCCGCGGGCATGGGCTGGGGAGCGTGGAACCTGGCCACCGGCCGGGCCGAAGTGGACGCCCGCACGCGCGAGTTACTCGGCTTCGGGCCGGACAAAGACGAGATCACCTTGGCGAGTTGGCTGGAACAAGTCGAAGCCGAGGACAGGCTGGTGCTCGAGACGGCCATCCGCGCCGGCGCCGAGAGCGGCGACGCACTGGATACCATCTTCCGCGTCATGGCCAGCGACGGGACGTGGCGGCATCTGCACGCCAACGGGACGTTTATCATTGATAAGCAGAGGCGCGAGCCACAGCTAACCACCATCCTGCGCGATGAGACAGAGCGGTTGAGCAACGAGCAGGCGTTGAACGAGGCGCGCGCGTCGCTGGAGGCGCGCGTCGCCGAACGTACGCGCGAACTGCAAGCGGCCAACGCCGAACTGACCGCCACGCGCGACCGCTTCACCGCCCTGTTCAACACCAGTCCCGTGCCAACGGTCATCCTTGACCCCAACGACGGCGCTTATCTGGACGCCAACCCGGCCTTCCTCGACTTCCTGGGCATGTCGCGCGAGCACATCATCGGCCGTCTGCCGGCCGATCTATTCCACACCATGCCCGTCTACGACAATCCCGACGCCATCAACGAGGAGTTCGCCCGCACCGGTCGCGTGCGCGACCTGGAGACGACCTTCACCGTGCGCCCCGGCGACGAGCGCACGATCCTGCTCTCCTTCGTGCCCCTGACCCTCGACGGGCGCGAGATCCTCATGTCCACCCTGAGCGACATTACCCAGCGCAAGCGAAGTGACGACGTCATCGCCCGGCAGCAGCAATCGCTGGCCGCGGCCAACACCGAGCTGGCCGCGGCCCGCGATCACTTCCAGACGCTCTTCCACGCCAACCCCGTACCGTCGGTCATCCTGCGCATTGATGACCTGGTGGCCGTCGACGCCAACCAGGCGTTCCTGGCCTTCCACGACTTGCCCCGCGAGGAGATCATCGGCCGCTCCGTGCTCGACCTGGTGGCTGCACCAACCGAGAGCGACCGCAACGTGATGGCGGCTCTCTACCGCCGCGAGAGGGGGCTGCGCGATCAGGAGATGGTCATCCGGCTGCTGAATGGCGAGGAGCGCATAGTACTCGTCTCCGACTCGCCCATTCGCCTGGAGGAGCAGCGCTGTACGTTGGCGACGCTCGTCGACATCACCCAGCGCAAGCAGGCCGAGGAGCAAATGCGCCACTTCGCCAGCCAGTTGTCGCTGGCCGAACAGGCCGAACGGCAGCGCATTGCCGATATTCTCCACGACGATCTACAGCAGCGCCTCTTCGCCCTGCAAGTGCGTCTGGCGTCGGCCTCCGCCTGGGTGGGCCAGGGGGAGACGGCCGCCGCGGCAGCCGAAATGGAACAGATGCGCCGCGCGCTGACCAATGCCATTGACCTGACCCGCCGCCTGACAGTCGATCTCAGTCCGCCCATCCTGCAAGGCGAGGGGCTGTACCACGCCATTGTCTGGCTTGGCTCGCGCATGAAGGAGGAGTATGGGCTGGAGTTGACCGTTCAGGTGGCGACGGCGTGGCGACCGCTCGACCAGGGGCTGCGCGTAGCCCTGTTCCAGATCGTTCGCGAGTTGCTGTTCAACGTCGTCAAACACGCCGGCGTCGGCGCAGCGACGGTCACGCTAAGCCAGATGGCACAGGATGTAACCCTGGTTGTCCGCGACGCCGGCGTGGGCTTCGACACCCAGCAGGCGATAACCAGCGGCCGGGGGTTGCGACAGGCTCGGCAGCGAGTAGAACTCTATGGCGGCCATCTGGCGCTCGACACCCGGCCCGGCGCGGGCACGGCCATCACCATCACTGCTCCCCTGACGCTCTAAGACAGGCAACTCCTGGCCCACGCCCCTCACATCGTAGCCAGGACACATCACAGGAGGCACCCCATGATCGCCGTCTTTCTCATTGAGGACAACCGCTTTGTGGCCGAGGCCGTCAACGGGCTGTTGCGGACCTATCCCAACGTGGAACTGGCCGCCGTGGCCCGCACGGGCGAGGAGGCGCTGATCATGCTGCCGTCGCTGACCGTCGACGTGGTCCTGATCGATATGGCGCTGCCGGGCATGAACGGCGTCGAGGTCGTCACCGCCATCGGCCGCGCCTGGCCGGAGCTGCCGTGCATCATCCTCTCCGCCCACCGCGAGGCCATCTACATCACGCAAGCCCTCGCCGCCGGCGCGCGCGGCTACATCACCAAGGAGTCGCCGCTGGCGATCATGGAAGGGGTAGAGCGGGTGTTGGCGGGGGAGGTCTACCTTAGCGAGGACTTGAGGAAGTGAATTAGGAATTAGGAATGAAGAGCGCGTTCTTCATTCCTAATTCCTAATTTCTTCGGGAACGGCCGCCAGCGCCTCATCCGGCAACACGTAGCTGTGCTTCAGGCGCTCGTCGCCCCACTCCAGCATCTCCGGGAAGCGCGCGGGCAAGACCTGGACAGCGAAGATCTCCTGCACCCCCTCCTCGAAGCGCAGGAAGCCCAGCGTGCGGCCGTCGCGGATGTCCACCACCCACACGCCGCACGTCCGCTCCGTCAGACGCTCCACCAGCGGGATGCCGCTGAAGGTCGCGCTCTCGCGCACCTGACTGAGGCCGATGAAGGCCAGCGGGCCGTAGAAGTCCAAGCCGCGGGTGAAGCCGGGCAGCGCAACCACGGTTTGCCACGTCCCCCGCCGCGCCTCGGCCAGCGCCAGCGTGCCCTGGCCCGACTCCAGGAACCACAGCCGGTTATTGTACCAGCGCGGCGAGTGGGGCATCGACAGCCCGCGCAGCAGCACGCGGTTGGTGGGCACTTCCATGAGCAACCCGCCATTGGCCTTGTTCTCGCGCCAGCCGCCGGGGGTGTCCGTCTCGCCCAGCAGGGTGACGAACTGCGGCCGCCCGTCGAGCATGGCCAGCCCGTTCAGGTGGCAGCGGTCTTCGGGCGACAGGGCGCTCAGGTGGGGCGGACGCCAGCGGGGGTGGAAGCTGTGGTCGGCGTCCAGCGTGCAGAGGCAGCCGAAGCGGGTGTTGACCAGCCACAGATCGCCGTCGGCCGCCCAGGCCATCTCGTGGATGTCGATGTCGCCCGTCACATGGACGCGGCGCGGCAGGTAGGCGGCGTCGTGCTTGTCGGCCGGCTCTAACTTGCGGGCTACGGCGGGCATGTTGCGGTAGTACCAGACGGTGTTCGTGCCGCCGATGGCCAGCCGCGCGGCGTCGGCGGCGATACCCATCGGCTTGGCGAAGGCGCGGAAGTGGGTGTTGACCGTCTCCGTGTCAGGGTCGTAGCGGACGAGGATGACCTTGCCCGCCTGATACGTACTGACGGCCAGGCTGATGCCCGTCTGCTTGAGAATTTCGCCCAACGAGTTGGTGTAGACGCTGCGCAGGGGGTCGGGCTTGGCGGCGGCGGACGCTTCAGCAGTCGGATCGGTTATGGGGGCGTCGTCGGACATGGACGGATTATAGAATGACGAATGACGAATGACGAACGCTTAAGCGCTCACGCCAAGAACGCCACTAGCTTTTGGCGTTCTTCGCGTGAGCGCTTCTCTCTTCTGCTATAATGCGCCCATTCATTGACGCTGACCCTATCTATAAGGAGACTCCCATGGCCGAAAACAAGACCAAAGCCAACGACGCCAGCGTTGAAGAGTTCCTAAACGCCGTGCCCGACGAGAAGAAGCGGGCCGATTCCTTCCGCCTGGTGCAAATCATGCGCGAGGAGACGGGCGAAGAGCCGGTGATGTGGGGCGACAGCATCGTCGGCTTCGGCAGCTACCACTACAAGTACGCCAGCGGCCGCGAGGGCGACGCGCCGTTAATCGGCTTCTCGCCGCGCAAGGCCAACCTGGCCCTCTACATCACCTCCGACTTCGACCGCTACGGGGCGCTGATGGACCGGCTGGGCAAGTTCACCACCGGCAAGGCGTGCCTCTACGTCAAGCGCCTGTCGGACGTGGACGAGGCAACGCTGCGCGAGCTGGTGCGTCAGTCCGTCGTAGACATGCGAGCCACCAGCTAGTGCGTCGCACTTGCCTGAGTGCATCGCACTTTCCCGAGTGCGACGACCTTTCCTAAGCGAATCAACATAAAAAGGTGCGACGCACCCGGAACATCTATGAACACCGCCCTCATCATCCTCGACGCCCAGAACGACTTCTTCACCGCCGAGAACCCCAATCTGGCGGCGTTCGAAGCGGCCGCGCCGATCATCAACGCCGCCATCGCCCACTTCCGCGCCGCCGGCGGCGGGCCGATCTTCGTCCAGCACACGGACGAGCGCAAGCCGGCCGGCAGCCAGCCGTGGGCCATCAACGACCGCTTCGACTGCCGCCCCATCGACGTGCGCTTCAACAAGACGACAGAGAACGCTTTCTGGAACACCGGCCTCGACGCCCTGCTGCGCTCGCAGCGAGTTGGGCGGGTCCTGATTGCCGGCTTCATCGCCGAGCGGTGCGTGCTGTCCACGCTGCGCGGCGCCAAGGAGCGAGGGTATCAGGCGGTGCTGCTGGAGGGGGGCATCGCCGGCTATGACGACCGCTATACGCAGTTCACGCTGGAGATTTCGCCGCGCCTGTCGCTGGAGGCGTTGCGGCAGTGATAAGGAGGAACCTATGCTCGTTGAATTGACCCGTGTTCGTGTGAAACCCGGCAAGTCGGCTCGGGTGGATGAGTGGCTGGCGATGCTCAACGCTCGCATGGACGAGGTCAAGGAGACGCTCATCCGCGAGGAGATGCACGTCGAGGTCATCTTTCGCGAGATCAGCGGCGACGACGAGTTCCTCTACTGGTTCTCCATCCAGGGCGAGGGCGGCGCGCATGTCAACACCTCCCCCCATCCGCTCGACCACGACCACATCGCTTTCCACGAAGAGTGCATCGACCACGACTACGGCGCCCACGACGCCCAGGCGCAGGTGATCATCCTGCCCGATGCGGTGGCGGCCATGCTTGGCTGGTCGGCCCCGGCGGCCGACGCGGCACCTTTCGTGCGGCGGGAGATCATTCACCGGAAACCCGCAAGCTGAAACGCAGGGAGCGAAGGGGGCGATTCTGGAGAATTGCCCTACGAGGCGCGGCCGAGCGACCAACTCCGCTCACCGCCGACGCGAATGTCGCGGCGCAGGAAGAGCAGCCAGGCGGCAGCGGCCAGGGCCACGGCGATGCCCTTTAGCGCCAGCATCGGCCCCCAATTCAGATCAACGAGCGCATCGCCCCCCTGGAACAGCGCCCACGGCGTCAGGTCGAGGGCGAGTTGCAGGTTGTCGTTCAGCGCCGCCAGCCCGACCAGCAGCCAGTTGGCCACCAGCAGCGCTCCGGCGCTCATGGCTGCCAGCCGCGCCGAGGGCAGTAGCATGCTGAACAGCAGGGCCAGCGCGCCGAAGAAGGCCAGCAGCGCCCCTATGGGCCAATAGCCCAGCAGCAGGTTGACGGCCGAAATGTCGAAGCTGGTGAACGGCAGCGTCACCGCCCAGCCGAACCAGGCCAGCAGCAGGATCAGCCCCGTGGCGACGCTCAGCCCGGCCCAGCGCCCCCAAAACATGGCCGTGCGGCTGACGGGGTGGGACAGCGCCAGGTCGAGCGTGCCGCGCTCCTCGTCCCCCGCCAGCAGCCCGGCGGCGGCCGAGCAGATGAAGATGCCGATGATGAGCGGCATGTAGCTGCTGTAGTAGACGCCAAAGTAGCCCTGGGGCGTGTTCATGGTCATCATGTCGCCGAAGAAGGCCATCAGTGCCGGCGGGTAGCTGGCCATCATCTCTTCCAGGCCGACGATGGTCTGGATGGTGTCGAACAGCAGCCCCATCAGCAAGCCGTAGAGGGCCAGGCCGATGCCCCAGCCGATGATCTGCCCCCGCAACCGGCGCAATGTGTGGCTGAACTCCGTCAGAAAGCCTTGCATGCTTCCTCCTACAGGAAAGTTTCCAGGGGCCAGGTTCCAGGGGCCAGGGAAGAGCGCTCTTCCCTGGCCCCTGGAACCTGGCCCCTAGCCCCTCAATGGTAATGCGTCAGAAAGACCTCTTCCAGCGTTGGCCGCTCCGTCTCCAGATCGACCACGCTAAACCCGGCCAGCGCTTTGATGAGCGCGTCCATCTCCCCCTCGACGGCGACCGTCAGGTTCGCGCCGTCGCGCTGGATGTCGGTGGTGTTCAGCACGCCGACCAGCGCCCCCTCCGGCAGCGGTTCGCGCAGGCGCACGCGCACCCGCCGCACCGACCGCCGCCGCAGGTCATGGGGGGCCAGCGTCTCGACGATGCGCCCCTGGCGGAGGCTGGCCACCGCCTCGGCAACGGCCTCCACTTCGCTGATGACGGGGGAAGAGAAGAAAAAGGGCGCCCCGCCGGGGAGGGGGCGGCG
>CALLZA010000720.1 GCA_937858165.1 uncultured Ardenticatenia bacterium | reverse complement strand
CTTCGCTGATCTACATATTCTCGTTCTCTCCCCTGTTTCGCTTTTTTTTTTTATGTGTTTTGTTTTTTAATGATACGGCGACCACCGAGATCTACACTAGATCGCTCGTCGGCAGCGTCAGATGTGTATAAGAGACAGGGGGCGGGCAGATTTAGCGTGCCCAATACCGCATTGTCGCCGAACAACCAGACCGTCATGAGCGAGGCGGTGTAGGCTCCCACGCCCATGAACGCGGCGTGGCCCACGGAGAACTCGCCCATGTAGCCGTTGATGAGGTTCAGGCTGACGGTCAGGATGATGTTGATGCCGATGACGGTCAACAGGAACTGGACGTAGCCGGAGTATAGCCCCAGCCAGGCCGGGACGACCGTCAACAGGAAGAGAATGACCGCCAGAAGTGTCAGTCCGTATCGTCTCACGGTCTATACCTTGGTGCGGCGGGCGACGCCGAACAATCCGGTTGGCCGCACGGCCAGGATGACCAGCAGCAGGGTAAAGGCGATCAGGTCGCGATAGGTGGAGGGCAAAAAAGCCACCACAAAGACCTGCGTAAACCCCAGGATGTAGCCGCCGACCATCGCGCCGCGAACGGAACCGATGCCGCCGACGACGGCGGCGATGAATGCCTGCCAACCGACCAGTAAGCCCATGTCGTAGCTGAGGATGGGGAAGGCGGTGCCATACATTACCCCGGCCAGCGCCGCCAGCGACGAGCCGACGATGAAGGTCGTGACGATGATGGCATCGGTCGAGATGCCCATGAGCGGCACCGCCAGTCGATCATAGGAGATGGCGCGCATGGCCATGCCCCAGCGGGTGCGCTGCACCAGGAAGGTGAGGGCAATCATCGTCAGCACCGACAGGAGGATGACGAGCAGCTTGATGTTGGTAATGCTGAGGCCACCGACGTTGTAGACTTCCTTGGCGAACAACTCCGGGAACTGGCGGTCGCGCGCGCCGAGCAGGGCCAGATTGCCGTATTCCAGCAGCAGCCCGAACATGAGGGCTGTTATGACCAGATAGAGGCGTTGCGCGCCGCGTTTGCGCAGCGGTCGATAGGCCACGCGCTCGATAGTCACACCGACCAGTGAGGTCACGGCCATCGACAGCAGGATCGTCAACGGGGCGACCAGCCAGGCGGGCAGAGCCACCGGCAGCCGCAGCGCAAACCCACCGAGGAGAAACGTGCCGATGAAGAAGCCCACGTAGGCGCCGACCATGAAGATGTCGCCGTGGGCGAAGTTGATCAGCAGCAGGACGCCATAGACCATCGTATAGCCGACGGCGATCAGGGCCAGAAAGCTGCCCCACTGAATCGCATTCAGTAGATGTTGCAGAAAGGTGTCGAGTGCCACGAGGTTTTTAGACAGCAACCACAGTTCACACACGGCTAAGGCCAGCCGTGTATGAACTGTGGTTGGCTGATCTTAGGGGCAGACGGATTCGTAGAAGCTCACTTCACTGTCCTGAATCTGGACAATGACGGCACACTTGATGGGGTCGCCCTCATCGTCAAAGGTCATCGTACCGGTGATGCCTTCGAAGTCGCGGATGGCCGCCATGCCGTCGCGGACGCAGGCCCGGTCGACGGCCAGATCGCCGGTCAGCGTGCCGCAGTTCTGCAACGCTTCGGTCACGAGCAGCATCGAGTCCCACGTCAACGCGCCGACGTCGCTGGGAACCTCGTTGTGACGGGCGTTGAACTGGTCGATGAACTCCTTGGTCGCCCCGGTCGCGCCGGAGGCGACGTAGTGGGTGCTATAGAAGAAGCCGTTGCAGGCGTCGCCGCACAACTCCAGCAGTTGCGGGTCGCCCCACGAATCGCTGCCGACGATGGGCATGGTGATGCCCAGGTCTTGCGCCTGGGACACGATCAGCGGCACTTCGCTGTAGTACTGGGGTGTGAAGAGTACCTGGCAATCGGTGGCCCCGATCTTGGTCAGTTGGGCGCTGAAGTCCTGGTCGCCGGTGGTGAAGGATTCAAAGGCCACGACCGAACCCGCCCCGTGAAGCTCCTCCCAGGCCGCCCGGAAGTTATCGGCCAACCCCTTGGGGTAGTCACTGGCGATGTCGAAGAGGACACAGGCGCGCTCGGCGGCGAACTGCTCGGTAGCAAAGTTGGCGACGACCGGCCCCTGGAAGGGATCGAGAAACGGCGCACGGAAGACCCACGGCCGCCCCAGCGTCGTGTTGGGGTTGGTCGACCAGGGGCTAATCATCGGCGTCTCCAGGTTGTTGGCCACCTCGCCGGCGGGAACGGCGGCCACGCTGGCGTTGGGGCCGACGAGAATGAGAACTTCATCCTGGGTGATGAGCTTGTTGGCGACACCGGTTGCCCCTTCGGCCGTACCGTTGTTGTCCTCGGTCACCAGTTCGATGGTATAGGTCTGGTCGCCTAGCTGGATGCCGCCGGCTTCGTTCATCTGCTCGGCGAACATCTCGGCCGCCACCCGCGAATGCTCGCCCACCTTGGGGATACTGCCGGTAAGCTCCAGATTGAGACCGATCTTGACCGTATCGCCGTCACTGCCACCGCCACAGGCGGCGAGGCTGAAGACGCCCAGGCAAAGCATAACGAACACACCAAATGAGTACGCCTTTCTCACTGTCTGCCTCCTGCTGAACCATTCAGTTGTTAAGAGCGGTAACCATACCCAATTGCTTTCTCTGGCGCAATAGCCGGCGCAAGTTGCTTCCGGGCCGCGCCCGCCGGTCTGGACGTGGCGCGAAACGATCTTATAATGGCGTCACGATGCGACGGTGCAAATGCAGTGGCCCCGCCACGCGCTGCGCCGTTGCGCACCCCAGGCGATAGGCAGGAAACGCAGCGTTATGGACTTCACATTCAATGACAACCACAAGATGGTCGCGCGGACGGTCTACGACTTCGCCCGCAAGACGGTTATGCCCGCCATCCGCGAGCACGACCGCGCCCACACCTTCCCCCATGAGCTCCTACCACAAATGGCGGCGCTGGGCTTCATGGGCATCTGTCTGCCGGTGCGCTATGGCGGCGCGGGGCTGGACTATCTCTCGCTGGGCATCATCTCCGAGGGGCTGGAGTACGCCGACTCCTCGGTGCGCGAGACGATCGCCGTTCATCTGGGCCTCCATGCCCTGCCCATCTTCCAGTGGGGGACGGCCGAGCAGAAGCGCGACTTCCTGCCGCCGTTGGCCCGCGGCGAGCGTATCGCCTGCTTCGGGCTAACCGAGCCGGGGGCGGGGTCGGACGTGGCCGCCATGAGCAGCCGTGCCCGGCGCGACGGCGGCGACTACGTGCTGAGCGGCGAGAAGATGTGGATCACCCTGGCCGATGTGGCCGACCGCTTCCTGGTCTTTGCCAAGACCGACCCGGAGCGGGGGGCCGGCGGCATCACCGCCTTCATCCTGGAGCGCGGCTGGCCGGGGCTGACCACCGGCAGTATCGAGGGCAAGATGGGCGTGCGGGCCAGCAACACCGGCTGGATCAACATGGCCGAGGTACGCGTGCCGGCCACGCACCGGCTGGGCGAAGAGGGCGAAGGGTTCAAGATCGCCATGAGCGCGCTGGACAACGCCCGCTATGGCGTGGCGGCAGGGGCCGTCGGCATCATCAAGGCCTGCCTGGACGAGTCCATCGCCTACGGCCGCGAGCGCCGGACGTTCGGCAAGCCCATTGTTGAGTACCAGCTGGTGCAGCAGATGTTGGCCCACATGCAGCAGAGCATCGACGCCGGCGAGCTGCTGGTGTGGAAGGCGGGCTGGCTGAAGAACCAGGGCCTCCGCAACACGCGCGAGACGAGCATGGCCAAGTGGTACTGCACTGAGGCCGCCCGGCGCGCCGCCGACGACGCCGTGCAGATTCACGGCGCGTATGGCTACTCCGACGAGTACAACGTCGAGCGCCATCTGCGCAACACCAAAAGCTCGGTCATCTACGAAGGCACGTCGCAGATCCACACCCTGATGCAGGCTGAGTACGCCCTGGGCAACCGGCAGGCACGGCCGATGCGCTGCGAGTTGCCGGCCTATGACGCGGCCGTGTGGGAGGCCGAGGCGTAACTGTTGTGGCGCGGGTTGCTTTACCCGCGCCTTCTCAGAGAAAATGTATCCGTGGCACATCTCGCCCGCCGCCGGAGTGCTTTATAATCCAGCGTAGTTCAGCAATACCAAATGACTTGGAAACCGAGTTTCTCCGCGAAACTCGGTTTCTTGTAGAAAGGTGAAGCGATGAACCTGGAAGGTAAAGTGGCATTGATTACCGGCGCGGGGTCGGGCATCGGCCAAGCGGCGGCGCTCAAGCTGGCGAAGGCCGGGGCCAGGATCGGCGCGCTGGACCATACCATCGAGAACGCCGAGAAGACGGTCAGGCGCATCACGTCAGGCGGCGGCCAGGCCATCGCCCTGGAGGCCGACATCTCCGACCCCGCGGCGATGGAAGCGGCCGTGCAGCGCATTCGTGACAAGTGGGGGCGGCTCGACGTGGTGCTGGCCAACGCCGGCATCAACGGCGTCTGGGCCCCCATTGAGGAGTTGACAGCCGAGGAGTGGAACAAGACCCTGACCGTCAACCTGACCGGCACGTTCCTGACTGTGAAGTACGCCATCCCCCTGTTGAAGGTGCGCGGTGGTTCGGTTATCATCACCTCTTCAATAAACGGCACGCGCATCTTTAGCAACGCGGGGGCGTCGGCCTATAGCTCCAGCAAGGCGGGGCAGGTGGCCTTCACCAAGATGGCCGCGCTGGAGCTGGCCAAGCACAAGATTCGCGTCAACGTTATCTGCCCGGGGGCCATCGAGACGGGGATCGAAGATAGCACCGAAAAGCGGAACATCGAGGAGGCACAGGAGCCGGTCGAGTTCCCCGAGGGAGCCATCCCGCTGACCGATGGCGCGCCGGGCAAGGCGGGGCAGGTGGCCGATCTGGTCCTCTTCCTGGCCTCCGACGCCTCCAGCCACATCTCCGGCACGGAGATATGGATCGACGGCGCTAGCTCGCTGCTGCAAGGGTAGACGGGCAAGACCCAACAGAGATACCGATAAAACAAGCAGGAGAGAAGTACGTGTTCAAAGCACTCAACAAAGCACTTAAACCCAAGATGAAGCCCGGCATGGGGCCTATCTCGCATGAAAAGGGTACGACCTTTCGCGTCTGGGCGCCCAACGCGCAGAAGGTCTTTGTCACCGGCGACTTCAACGATTGGAACGACTCGGCCAGCCCGCTGACCCACGAGGGCGACGGCTACTGGGCGACTGACGTGGCGCGGGCCAAGCCGGGCGACGAGTACAAGTTTGTGTTGATCAACGGCGAGCAAAAGCTCTACCGCATCGACCCCTACGCCCGCCAGGTCACCAACTCCGTCGGTAACAGCGTCATCCACGACCCCGAATTCGATTGGCAGGGGACTGAGGCGTTCCACAGCCCGCCGTGGAACGAACTGATCATCTACGAAGTCCACATCGGCACGTTTAACCCCACGACTGAGAGCCGGGTCGGCACCTTCAAGCGCGCGGCGCAGAAGTTGCCCTACCTGCGCGAACTGGGTGTCAACGCCGTGCAGGTGATGCCGCCGATGGAGTTCCCCGGCGGCCGCTCCTGGGGCTATAACCTGTCGCTGCCCTTTGCCGTGGAGAGCGACTACGGCGGGCCGAAGGCGTTCAAGGAGTTCATCCGCGCCGCCCACAAGAACGGCATCGCCGTCATCCTCGACGTGGTCTACAACCACCTGGGGCCGGGCGACCTCGACCTGTGGCGCTTTGACGGTTGGGCCGAAGGCGACGGCGGCGGCATCTACTTCTATAACGACCACCGCTCGCAGACGCCCTGGGGCCACACGCGGCCCGACTACGGCCGGCCCGAAGTGCGCCAGTTCCTGCGCGACAACGCCCTGATGTGGCTGCACGAGTACCGTGTCGACGGCCTGCGCTGGGACGCCACGGCCTACATCCGCAACGTCAACGGCCACGACAACGATCCGGCCGGCGAAATCGCCGACGGCTGGAGCTTCATGCAGTGGATCAACGAGGAGGTGCGCGAGTTCGCCCCCAACCATCTGACCATTGCCGAAGACCTGAAGAACAACGAGTGGGTCGTGAAGGACACCGGCGCGGGCGGGGCGGGTTTCGGCGCGCAGTGGGACGCGGCTTTTGTCCACCCGGTGCGCACAGCCATTATCACCAATGACGACCAGTTCCGCGATCTGGAGGCGGTGAAGACCGCGCTCTACGCCAAGTACGACGGCGACGCCTTCAAGCGCGTGGTCTACACCGAGTCCCACGACGAAGTGGCCAACGGCAAGGCGCGCGTGCCGGAAGAGATCTGGCCGGGCAACAGCCACCACTGGTTCGCTAAGAAGCGCTCGACGATGGGTGCTGTCCTCGTCTTCACCGCGCCGGGCATCCCCATGATCTTCCAGGGGCAGGAGTTCCTTTAAGATAAGTGGTTCGACGACACCGACCCGCTGGATTGGGACAAGGCCAAGGAGATGGAGAGCATCATCACGCTCTACCGTGACCTGATGCAACTGCGCCGCAACTACCACAACAACACCAGAGGGCTGACCGGGCAGCACATCGACGTCTACCACGTAAACAACGCGGCCAAGGTGATGGCCTTCCATCGGTGGTCTGAGGGTGGGCCGGGCGACAGCACCATCGTCGTCCTGAACATGACCAACCAGACGGTGACCGACTACACCATCGGCTTCCCGGCGGCGGGCCACTGGGCGCTGCGCTTCGACAGTCATGCCAAGCCGTATAGCGCCGACTATGAAGGGCAGGTCAGCATCGACGTGACGGCCGAACCGACGCCCTATGATAACCAGCCGGCCAGCGGCAAGGTCTCCCTCGGCCCTTACGCCGGGTTGATCTTCTCCCAAAACCGGGACTAAGAAGCTCACGCAAAGGCGCCAAGGGGCAAAAGGCGCAAAGAAGAAAGATTTACTATCTGTTCTTCTCTGCGCCTTCGCTCCTTAGCGCCTTTGCGTGAGCTCTCCTATCGGCCGAAGAACAATCCCCCAGAACGGAGCGATGGTCAGGGAAAGGCGGCCGTTGGCCGCTACGTACTGCTCACCGCTTAGCGCGTCCGTCCACGTGCCCGCGGGCACGTCCAACTCCACCACTTCCATGAGATCACCGGCGTTCAGGGCGACAACGGCAGCGTCTTCCTCCGCGGTGCGGGCGAAGGCGAACAGGCGGCGATCATCGTCGGCCAACAGCGTTCGGTAGTCACCGCGCCGCAGCGCCGGGGACGCTTTGCGGATGGCAATGAGCATGCGGTAGAAGTCGAACAGGTCGTGGTCGAAGGCGACCTCGTCGGGGTGGGGGCGCGGGCGGCCGTCGGGCAACGTCGCTTCCGGCGCATGGGTCACCTCCGGCCAGACCATCGGCTTGCGACAGCACGGGTCGTTGGCCCCCCACATGCCCGCCTCGTCGCCATAGTAGATCATCGGCGCGCCGACGTAGGTCATCTGGAACAGCGCCAGTAGCTGCTGGCGGCGGCGTTCAGTGGGTGTCGGCTGGCGCGTCTCATAGGTGGGCGTGTGCTCCACCTTGGTGCGCGGGTGGAACTGCTCCCAATCGCGGTAGGGCCACAGGTCGCGGTTGATAATGGTCGAGGCAATGCGGGGCGAGTCGTGGCTGTCGAGCAGGTTTTGCATGCCGTGGGCCACCTCAGCCGGATGGGCTTCACGCAACCGGCGCAGGCGAGCGTCGAACTCGGTCGCCGTGGTCGCCCCCGCGCCGCCGACGAGGAACTCGACCGCGGCAAAGGCGAAGTTGTAGTTCATCGTCGCGTCGAACTCGTCGCCGCGCAGATAGGACTGCTCCGCTTCCGGCGTGCCGACGATTTCGGCCACCAGGTACGCCTGCGGGTTGATCGCCCGCACGTGCCGCCGCCACGCCCGCCAGAACGGGTGGCGGATGCAGTAGGCCACGTCGAGCCGCCAGCCGTCGATGCCGTCGCGCGGGTCGCCGTCGCCGTCGGGGTCCATCCAGCGGCGCGTGGCGGCGAAGATGTATTCGCGCGGGCCAAAGCCGCCGGTGGCGTCACCGCCGCTGACGATGCCGTTGTCGTCCTGGCGCAACTCCGGCAACTCCCACGTGCCCAGCCAGCCGCGGCAGTCGAAGGTCGTGCCGGCGTCGGCGTCGTCCCACGAATTCACTTTGAGCCAGTCGTGGTAGGGGGATTGGCGCTGCCGGGCGGCCACGTCCTGGAAGACCCAACTGCCCCGGCCCATGTGGTTCCACACGCCGTCGAAGATGATCCGCAGGCCGCGGCGGTGGGCCTCGTCGATGAGGCGCAGCGCCAGGCGGTCGGCGGCCGTCCACAGCCAGGTGGCCGGCTCGTGGGGCGTCTCGCCGGCGATGAGCCGCCGGTCGCCGTCGGGGTCGGGGCCGAAGTGGACGTCGACGTGGTGGTAGGTCGCGCCGTCGTACTTGTGGGCCGAGGGGGCGTCGAAGATGGGGTTGAGATAGAGCGCCCCCACGCCCAGGTCGGTCAGGTAGTCGAGGCTGTCGATAATGCCCTGCAAGTCGCCGCCGTAGCGCCGCCGTTGCAGGTTGAAGAAGATGTCACGGCCGTTCTGTTGCTCATAGGGCTGGAGGCGATACCAGTCGGCCGTCCACGGGTGTATTTGCCCTGTCTCTTATACACATCTGACGCTGCCGACGAGCGATCTAGTGTAGATCTCGGTGGTCGCCGTATCATTAAAAAAAAACAGAGACAAAACAGTCGTAAGTACGACCTGTAGAGTATCAAACACGAGACATACGCAGACACAGCATACAAACGTAGAAGAAGAGAG
>CALLZA010000719.1 GCA_937858165.1 uncultured Ardenticatenia bacterium | reverse complement strand
GGTCAACTGCCTGCGCTGGGCCAAGATCAACCCGGCCACGGCCGCCGTGGCCGACGCCGGCGTCCTGTCCACCAGCGGCCAGCACCGCATCTTCGGCAACCTGGCCGTCAACAGCTGCGGCGACATGGTCGTTGGCTACACGAAGACCAGCAGCAGTATGTTCCCCAGTGTCTTTGCCGCCGGCCGCGAAGACGGCGACCCCGCGGGCACGCTGCAGCCAGAAGTCCAGCTCCAGGCCGGAACGATCACCTACACCGCCTTCGACGGCTCCCCCCACCGCTGGGGCGACTACACCGGCATGACCATCGACCCCGACGGCCAGACGTTCTGGTATCTGGGGCAGTATAGCAAGAACACCGGCACGTCCAACGGCCGCTGGGCAACCTACATCCGCGCCCTGTCCTATCCCGACTGCGACGGCGGCGGTGGCAGCGACGAGCTGAGCGTCGACGTTTCGGCCAGGGCCGGCGGTAGCGCGGGCGGCGTGGCCTTTGCTCCGGCCGACATCATGCACTACGACGGCGCAACCGGCACGTGGTCAATGCTCTTCGACGGCTCCGACGTGGGCATCACCAAGAACCTCAACGCCTTCCATCGCCAGGATCGCACCGGCGCGCCCGACATCTTCTACCTGTCGTTCGCCGCCAATCAGCCCATCCCCGGTCTGGGCACAATCACCCCGTACGACATCGTCAAGTTCACCCCCACCGCGCTGGGCAGCACCACCGCCGGCAGCTTCGAGTGGTACTTCGACGGCTCCGACGTGGGCCTGACGACGACCGGTGAACGCATTGACACCCTGAGCATGGCCGGCAACCAACTGCTCATTAGTGTTGTCGGCGCCGGCTCAGTGCCCCGTCCCGGCGGCACGCTGAAGTTCGCCGATGAAGACGTGGTCGCCTTTACCCCCACGTCTACCGGAACCGCCACGGCCGGCACGTGGGCGGCCTACTTCGACGGCTCAACGGTCGGCGGCCTGGCGGTCGAAGACGTTAATGGCTTCTATGACGACCCGGCCAGCAGCGACCTCTACATCTCGCTGGTCAACGCCTTCAACCTGGGCGGTGTCCCCGGCGCCGCCGACGCCCTCGTGCGGCTGACCCCGCGCGGCAGCCCGCACACGGCCCGCGTCGGCAGGCACCGCGACCACACCGGCCACACCGCACCCCTCGCCGCCTTTGAGACGGCGCCCCCGATCAGCTGTAGGGCGGGAGAGTTTTTGCGCCACAACACTCCGTGGCAACAGG
>CALLZA010000718.1 GCA_937858165.1 uncultured Ardenticatenia bacterium | reverse complement strand
AGTGTCGATGAGTGTCAGTGTGCATATACCTGTGCTAGAGCAAGAGAAGAGAAGGTGAGAATTGTTTTTTTCAAGCAGAAGACGGCATACGATATCTAGTACGGTCTCGTGGGCTCGGAGATGTGTATAAGAGACAGGGTATGGCTCGGCCTCGGCCGCGCCTACGGATTGCCCAGCAACCCGCCTACCTTACCTGGCCGCGTGCCTTCCACGCCGTGGAGGAAGCCGACGAAGATCAGCGCCTCATCCAGTGCCTGAACGGAGTGGTGTTCGCCTTTGTCAAAGACGAGCAGGTCATGGGGGCCAAACTTCCGTTCAACACCGTCGACGCCGGTGAAGATCCCCTGGCCCTGTAGCACGACGACGTAGAAGGGTGAGCTGGGGGCGTTGTGTTCGTTGATGCTCTGACCGGGTTGCAGCATGAAGCGGATGACGCGGCCGTCTTCGTCCACATACAGCGGTTGGGCATAGGGGCGGTCGTGAAATTCCAGATTCTCAAGCAGTTGGGTTGTACGCATTACGATCTCCTTTTGGGCGAATAGCAATCGCGTTTAGTCACGACTAACCCAGTATAGCACCTGGAGCGCGAGGCGGTAGCCGGGGGCACTGATCGGGCGTCTCGGCAGTATAAGGATAAGGAAGCCCTTCTGGTCGCCGCGACCCTCCGGCTAGCGACCGCCCAGATTGGCGTCGCGCGCCTTGACGATCACCTGCGCCCGGTCGGCTACCTGGAGCTTGTTGAAGATGCTGGAGACGTGGTTACTGACCGTCTTGCTACTGATGGACAGACGGGTGGCGATGTCGTTGTTGCTGTGGCCCTGGGCAATCAGCGCCAACACCTCTCGCTCCCGCTCGGTCAGTTCCGGGAAAGGGGTGACGGCCATCGATCCCTGCGCGCCGTGCTGGAAGAGCGTGTTGAGGCGGCGGGCAATGGCCGGGCCAAACAGGGCCTGCCCTTCGGCTACGGCCGTTACCGTCCGCAGCACCTCGGCCTTGTCCGCGCCCTTCAGGATGTAGCCTCGCGCCCCGGCGGCCATCGCTGCGAAGAGGGAGTCATCGTCCTCCAGCATTGTGAGCATAACCACACCGATGTCCGGTCGGTCGGCCAAAACGCGCCGCGTTGCCTCAATGCCGTTCATGTCCGGCATCTGGATGTCCATGAGTACGACATCGGGGGCCGTTCGCTCCGTTTGGGCGATGGCTTCTGCGCCGGTTCCAGCCTCGCCCACGACGTCGGTCTCGCCGGCCGTGCTGAGCAGCGCCGCCAGCCCTTCGCGGAAGAGCTGGTGGTCATCGACGATGAGAACGCGAATCGGCTTCATGACACTCCCAGGGGTAAGATGGCCGTCACTCGGACGCCACCGGCGGCCGAAGCTCCCAGGTTGAAAGTCCCGCCCACCTCTTCGGCCCGTTCGCGCATCGATCGCAGCCCGATCCCGGCGCCGCCGCCGGCCGGCAGGCCGCGGCCGTCGTCCTCCACTGTTAGGGCCAGGCGATTGTGGGCACTGGTGAGCGTAACGTCGCAGTGGTCGGCCGCCGCGTGGCGAACGACGTTGTTGACTGCTTCCAGCGCGATGCGGTAGGCGGCTGCTTCCACGGCCGCGGGCAAGGGCGGCAGCGGGTCAGGCGTGGCAGAGACGCGGACGATAGGCGTAGTCGCCTGGGCGAAATGGGCGCTCAGAGCGCCCTGTAACCCTAGTTCGTCGAGGGCGGGCGGCCGCAGCTCGTACACCAGTCGGCGAATGTCGCCGACCAGCGCCTGGTTCTGCCACTTGAGCCTCTGGAGCAGAGCGCCGGCAGCGGCCGGGTCGGTGTCCAGCAGGTCGATCGCCGCATCCAGCTTGAACGTGTGGCTGGCCAGTGTGGGGCCCAGCCGGTCGTGCAGGTCGCGCCGGATGCGGCGGCGCTCCTCTTCGCGGGGCAGCACCACACCCCTACGGCGCCGGCTAGGGGACGTTGTCCGCCCGGGAGCGGGAGGGGCGGGGCCGGCCAGTGGGGGGAGGTCGCCCCACAGGCGGCGCTCCCG
>CALLZA010000717.1 GCA_937858165.1 uncultured Ardenticatenia bacterium | reverse complement strand
ATACTGTGGATGGCCGAGGTCAGGCCGCTTTCGCCCAGGACAAAGGCCGTACCCTCCCCCTTCTGGCTGCTCAGAAACTGGGCGGTGGCCATGGCCGAACTGAAGATGCGCTCCGACGGCACTTGCAGCCCCATCGTGCCCAGGCGATAGGCCAGGTCGGCCGGGGTGTAGCGCGGGTTGTTGGTCAGCACAAGGAACTCGGCCCGGCGGTCGAGAAGCTGCTGGATGAAGGCGTCGGCGCCGGGGACAACCGTGCGGCCGCGGACGAGGACGCCGTCCATGTCGATCAGGTAGTTCTTAGGTGTGGTCATGCGTTGTTCAGTCCTGAGCTAGAGCCAGAGGGATTATAGCAGATGTATCATTGTTTCCCTGTGTGTGTTATGGTAAGATAACCGCAACAGAAGAGGGGATGTCGCCTAAAGAGCGGAACCGGAACACGCGGCCGACGCCGGCGGGAAGTGCGCGGATAGCCGGGCGCGCCGGACAGACCGAGTGAACGGTTCGACAAATCCAATCCACAGGATAGAAGCAGGTAGGTGACAACAATGGACATGATTAACAAACGCCCCGGCTTGGCGGCACTGGTTGCATTCATTGCGGGGCTGCTCATCGGCCTCGTGGTGTTGGGCTGGTGGCTGTTCCCGGTTCAGTTTACCGGGGCCGACCCAGCAGCCCTTTTGCCGCAGTATCAGGCGGCCTACATCCGCAACGCGGCCGAACTCTACTCCTTCGACAACAACCAGGAGAAGCTGCGGGCTACGCTGAGCGGTTGGGGCGGGGATGCGCTGGCCTGCGAACTAGCGCAAGCGTCCGTCGATGCGGGTGACCGGGCGCGGCTGGTGGCTGCGGCGACCATCGTCAACGGCCAGGGCTGCACTGGGCTGGCCGCGTCGGGCGACACCGCCGGCACGCTGGCTCCGGGCGTGGTGGCTACGGTCGCCACCGACCAGGCGGCGGCCGACACAGGCAGCTCGAACCTGCTGCCGCTGTTGCTGCTGGGCCTTTTGCTCTTCTTGCTGCTGCTGGCCATCCTCTACGTCTGGAACCGGCGGCGGACGCTGCTGGAAGGGGGCGAAGCGGATGCGCCGGAGTACGGCCAGCCGGCCCCTGTCGCCAAATCTTCGCGCCCCAGCATGCCCGGGGGCGGCGTGATGCCGGCGGCCGCGCCGGCTACGGTGGCTCTGGCCGCCGAGCCGATGGCCGTGCCCATCGCCCGCTTCCGCACCGCCTACACCCGCGGCCACGACACCTATGACGACGCCTTCAGCATCGAGAACGCCAACAGCGACTTCCTGGGTGAGTGTGGCGTCGGCATCTCCGAGACCATCGGCGCGACCGCGCCCAAGAACGTGACCGCCTTCGAAGTGTGGCTGTTCGACAAGAACGACATCCGCACGATCACGAAGGTGATCATGAGCGACCACGCCTTCTTTGACGACGCGCTGAAGGCCAAGCTGGCCCCCAAGGGGGAACCGGTGCTGGCCCGCGAGAGCGAGACGATCGTGTTGGAGACGGCGACGCTGATCATCAACGCCGAGATCACCGAGATGGACTACGGCGCGGCGGCCGACCTGCCCGACGCCAGCTACTTCGAGCGCTTCACCATCGAGCTGTCGGCCTGGGCCAAGGAAGGCGACGCGGCGGCGACGGGGAAGCCGGGTGAGGGTGAGGATTTACTGAGGTACTAAGCAGTG
>CALLZA010000716.1 GCA_937858165.1 uncultured Ardenticatenia bacterium | reverse complement strand
TATTTGCTGTAGGATTGAGTTATATTATGTGAGCTGTGTGTGCTGGGTGACTATGTTGGTTACTTACGGGAGGTGAGTATAGTTGTGTGTTTTGGTGTTTTTTTTTCAAGCAGAAGACGGCATACGAGATCTAGTACGGTCTCGTGGGCTCGGAGATGTGTATAAGAGACAGCTGCAAGTGGTGGCCACCAGCGGCGGCCGCCGGCGGCTGGACGTGGGCGAGATCAATGGCCGCTACTTTCTGCTGCGCGCCTACACCGGCATTGGCGATGACCAAAACGCCTCACGCGAGTTGAAGGACCGCCTGGGTATCCTGGCCTACCCCATCTCCGGCTTGCGCTTCCTGAAGGAGCACCCGCCGGCCCGCTTTCGCATCACCGTGGACGAACAGCTCATCGAAGAGACGGGCATTATGTGTTATGTCAATAACGTCGCCTATTCGCGCTCCCCTAAGCTCCAGGATTGGGTCGAACGAACCTTCCTGGATGTACAGATCCACACCGGCGACGAACCGGAATCGGCCGCGGAGCCGTTGCTACAGACCATCGATCCCACAGATGGGCTGCTCGACATTATGCTGCTGAGTCAGGATCCGTTCACGCTTCAGGCTTTGAAGAGCTTTGTCGTGCGCAGCGGCGACGCCCAGGCCACCGTTCACTTCCGGCAAGGCAAGCGCGTTCGCATTGAGGCCGATCCACCCCAGGGGCTGTGGATCGACGGCGAGGCGTGCGGCACGACCCCAGCCGACATTCACATCGTGCCGGCGGCGGTCGAGGTGATCGTGCCTTAATGAGAGATAAGCCACAGATTTCATAGATTAAAAAGGGGTACTCCGTGGAGCACCCCTTTTTAATCTGTGTAATCTGTGGTTACAACTTCCGTAGAGCCAGTTCGACCTGGGCGTCGCCCACGGTGACCCGCTGCCGGAAGCCGTCACCGGCCAGCGCGCCGGGCGTCAGGCGCGTCGCCAGCGTCTCGGCGCGGATGAAGTCGGCGAAGTTGACCAGCGCCGCTGCCACCTCACCCTCGGCCGTGTAGGCCAGTTCGATGCGGTCGGAGATGTCCAGCCCGGCATCCTTACGCAGGGCATTGACGGCGCGCACCAGGTCACGCGCGTACCCTTCCTGCACCAGCGCTGGCGTCAGATGGGGATCGACGGCCACGGTGACGCCCTTGTCGCTGGCAACAGCCAGTCCGCCGCGCGACTCCGTCTGCACCAGCACGTCGTCACCGCCCAGTGTGACCATCTGCCCGTCGACCGCCAGTTCCAGCGGCCGCCCGGCCAGCAGCGTCTTCGCCGCTTCGGCCGCGTCCAGTTGGGCCAGCGCGGCGCGCGCCGCCGGGAAGCGCGGCCCCAGCTTCGGCCCCAGCGTGCGATTGTTGGGCAGCAGCTTATAGCTGACCAGCTCGCCCACTTCGGAAACGATCTCGATCGCCTTGACGTTGATCTCTTCGGCCAACACGTCAGCCAACTCCTCCAGATCGGCGCGCTGCTCTTCGGAGCCGACGAAGACCCTGGCCCGGGCCAGCGGTTGGCGCAGCTTGACGTCGGCCGAGCCGCGCGCCGAACGGCCGAGCGCCGCCGCGTCGATGACCAGCCGCATCTTGTTTAGCAGGCGGTGGTCGAGCGCCGCCGCGTCGGCCTGCGGGTAGAAGTGGTGGTGAATGCTCAGCGGCGCATCGGGATTAGCCGAACGGACGAGGTTTTGATACATTGCCTCGGTGGTGAGCGGCAGGAACGGGGCCAGCAGCTTGACGAACTCCACCAGCACGTAATAGAGCGTGGTATAGGCGGCAACCTTATCGGCGTCGGCTTCGCTCTTCCAGAAGCGGCGGCGCGAGCGGCGAACGTACCAGTTTGACAGGTCATCGAGCAGCAGTTCCAGCGCCGCCGCCGCCCGCTCGGCATCCCAGGCGTCCAGCGCGGCGCGCACGTCGAGCGTCGTCTCGTCGAGACGCGCGACGATCCAGCGGTCGAGTTGCGAGGTTCCAGCTTCCAGGTTCCAGGTTCCAGGGGAAGAGCGCTCTTCCCTGGCCCCTGGCCCCTGGCCCCTGGCCCCTGCTTCCCAGCCGTCGGCATTGGCATACGTCACCAGGAACGAGTAGACGTTCCACAGCGGGATGAGGAAGCGCCGCCGGGTCTCGTCGCCGCGGTTGTAGCCAAATTGCAGGTTCTGCTCCGGCTTACACGAGGCGAAGAGCCAGCGCATCGTGTCCGCACCCATCTTTTCGGCGGCTTCGTTGAACTCGATGGAGTTGCCCCACGACTTGTGCATGTCGCGGCCGTCTTCGGCCACCAGCGTCGCGTAGCCGAACAGGTTGCGGAAGGGCGGCTCCGCGGCTAAGACCGTGCTCTGGGCCAGCAAACTATAGAACCAGTTGCGGAACTGGCCCGGGAAGCTCTCGGAGATCCAGTCGGCCGGATACCACTTCTCCCAGAAGGCACGGTCGGTGCGATAGTGGAGCGTACTAAAGGCGACGATGCCGGCATCAAGCCACGGGTTGCCCACGTCACCGATGCGGCTCGTCTTTGTCCCACACGACGGGCAGGCGATCTTGACCGCGTCGATGTAGGGACGGTGCGGCGTGTGGCCGGCAAACGTCTCCCAGCCCTCAACGGCGCGCGCTTCCAGTTCGTGCTCGTCGCCGACGACGGTGAACGTGCCACACTCGTCGCACTCCCAGATGGGCAGGGCCAACCCGTAGTAGCGCTTCTTGCTGATCATCCAGTCGTGCATGTTGCGCAGCCAGTCCATCTCGCGGTCGTAGCCAAAGCCGGGAACCCAGTTGATCTGGTCGACGCGATCCATGATCTGGTAGCGCAGGCTGGCCGCTTTCTCCTCAGCCGTCAGCGCCTCGCGCGGCTTGTCGTAGACCGGCCCCATGCTGATGAACCACTCGTCCACCAGCCGGTAGACCAGCTCCGAGCCGCAGCGCCAGCAGTGGGGGTAGCGGTGGGTGTACTTCTGCTTGCGGTAGAAGAAGCCGCGCTCGCGCAGGGCGGCGAAAATCTCCTCAGCCACGGCAGGCGAGGTGGCGCTGCCCAAGACCTCGCGGCCGGTCAGCCAGTCGAAGCCGGGCAGGTAGACACCGTTCTCGTCCAGCGGGGCGACGACGGGCAGATCGAACTCGCGCCCCAAGGCGAAGTCCTCCGCGCCGCAACCGGGAGCGATGTGGACGATGCCCGTGCCTTCTTCCGCGCCGACGTCGCCCCAGGGGATGACGCGGTGGGTATACGCCTTCTCGGCAAAGGCTTCAACAACCTGGGGCAGGTCATCAAACGGGCCGGTGTATTGCCAGCCAACCATGTCCGCGCCCTTCAGGCGGCCGACGACCTCGTTGCCCTTGCCGACGAGCGAGTCCTTCATCGCCCCTTCGGCCAGATAGTACGTCCAGCCGTCCTCAGCCCGCACCTGCACGTAGTCGAGTTCGGGGCCAACCGCGGCGGCGACGTTGCTGGTCAACGTCCAGGGGGTCGTCGTCCAGACAAGCAGGGCCTCATTGTCGCGGCCGAGCAGCGGCAAGCGCACGAAAACGGAGTCGTGGGTCACGTCGAAGTAGCCATCGGTGACGATCTCGTGCTGGCTGATGGCCGTGCCGCAGCGGGCGCACCAGGGCATGACGTCGTTGCCTTTATAGACCCAGCCGTTGTCGTAGCACTTCTTCAGGAAGCCCCAGATCTGGTAGTTGTTCTCGTTGCTAAAGGTGAAGTAGGAGCCGCCCAGTTCCGGCATGCCCAGCCGGGCGACGATCTGCTCGACCGTATCGGTGACCGGGCCGCGCGGCCCCTGGACGGTGATGACCTGGTTCGGGTCGTCATTCAGCAGGTCGGCCAGGCGGCGCAACTCGTCCGGGTCGTTCCAGTCCATCCAGTTGCCCAAACGGATCGTCTGCTCAGTCTGCACGGCAGCATAGCGCAAGACGCGCGCCTTGCAGAACTTGACGAACTCGGCCAGACCCATGCGCTCGATGTCGCGCTTGCTGGTGAAGCCCAACTCCTTCTCGGCGTTGACTTCCACCCATAGCCCCTGGCAGTCGAAGCCGTTCTGCCAGCGCAGGTTCTTGCCCTGCATGGCGTGGTAGCGCTGGTAGAGGTCTTTGTAGGTGCGGCCCCAGCCGTGGTGGACGCCCATCGGATTGTTGGCGGTGATGGGGCCGTCGATGAAGCTGAAGATACCATGCTCGGCTTCCGTCGCCGCCCGCAGCCGGCGCAGCTCCTCAAAGGCCCCGCTCTCGCGCCAGAAGGCGAGCGTCTCCCTTTCCAGGGCCACGAAATCGACCTTGTTGGATACGTCCTTAAAGCCCATACCTGTGTTCTCCTATCCTATAAAGCAGAGAGACCACAGATTTCACAGATTTCCTGAATCTAATCTGTAAAATCTGTGGTTCCTCTCTCTTTTTATTCATAGCGTACGAGTCGCTCGGCCGTGGCCGTCAGCCCGTCGTCGCGCCAGAGGCGCAGGGGACGGTCGTCGTCGTCGAGCCAGACCGTGCGCCGGTTGTGGCCCCAGGCAACCGACAGCGTGCGCGCCGCCGGCGTTTCGTTGCCGACTCGCTCCTCAGTCACCACGCCCAGCGCGATGGCAACCGGGGTGGCACAGAGAGCTAATATGCGCGCCGCGTCTGAGGTGTCCATCAGCAGCGTGACGCCGCCCGTCTCGTCGGCGCAGCCGCGCAACAGCGCCAGCCCGGCGGCCGCCGGAAACCAGAACGCGCCACCGCGGGCCACATCCTCGTAAGCCGTGCCGTCCACCCACCGCCCCGCCACCCACTCATCCTCCTGGCGATCGATGGTCGTCGTCACCTCGTGTCCGGCGGCCCAGAAGCGCGCCTTCACCTGCTCCGGTTGGCCGTCCGGCCCCAGCGTGACGTGGTAGAGCCACGAATTGCCGGACTGGGCCGCGCGGGCATCGAGATCGACGCGCAGGAAGCGATAGCCGTCGGCCGCCTCGCTGAGCCGCCACGACTCGACCGCGCCTGTCGGCCGGCCATCGCGCTCATAGCGCAGCCGCCCGGCCAGGAGGGGGCGTTCGTAGGGGAGTTCGTGGATGATGAAGCGCATGATAGGGGTTAGGGGGTAGGGATTAGGGATTAGGGGAAGAGCGCTCTTGTCTAATCCCTAGTCCCTAATCC
>CALLZA010000715.1 GCA_937858165.1 uncultured Ardenticatenia bacterium | reverse complement strand
TCGTTACACTGTCTTGCACTGTGGTGTTCTGTTGCTTTGTCATTGTCATAGCGAGTCTGTTAGTACTCTGACGAGTAGGATTGTTCGCAGTTTTTTTTTTCAAGCAGAAGACGGCATACGAGATCTAGTACGGTCTCGTGGGCTCGGAGATGTGTATAAGAGACAGGGTCAGCATTGTCGGCCCGGGCGGCATGGGCAAGACGCGCCTGGCCCTGGCCTGGGCCGAGATGCAACGCGATGACGACCGGTTTGCCGATGGCGTGGTCTTCGTCGATCTGGCCCCCGTGCCCGACGCCCACGGCGTCATTCCCGCCCTGGCCGATGCCCTGCGCTTCCCGTTGCAGGAAGGCGCGCAAGCCCCCCACCCCCTGCGCCAGATCGCCAACTACCTGGCCCCGCGCCGGGCGCTGCTACTGCTCGATAACGCCGAGCGCCTGCTCGACGCCGCGCCGCTGCTGGTCGAACTGCTAGCCGCCGCGCCTGGCCTCCGCCTGCTGGTCACTTCGCGCGAACGGCTCAACGTGCGACCGGAGACGGTCTTCGCGCTCGACGGGCTGGCCTTCCCGCCCGCCGGCGCCCCGGCCGATACTGCCGACTACGCCGCCGTTCGCCTCTTCATCGGCGCGGCCCGTCGCGTCCGCGCCGACTTCGCCGCCGCCGACCTGACCCACCTGGCCGACATCGGCCGTCTCGTCGGCGGCATGCCCCTGGCGCTGGAGATGGCCGCCGCCTGGGTCGATTCGCTCGCCCCGGCCGAGATCGCCGCCGAACTGGGGCGCGGCCTGAACCTGCTGGAAACGGAGATGCGCGACGTGCCCGCCCGCCAGCGCAGCGTGCGCGCCGCCATCGACTACTCGTGGCAACGCCTCAATGAGCCGGACCGGCAGGTCTTCGCCCGCCTGTCGGTCTTCAGCGGCGGCATGACCCCCAGCGCCGCAACCGCCGTCACCGGCGCATCGCCGCGCCAACTGGCGGCGCTGGTGCGCAAGGGGCTGTTTAACGTCAATGCCGCCGGCGACCGCTACCGCCTCCACGAACTGCTGTGCCAGTACGCGGCCGAAATGTTGGACAACCCGGTCGCCACCACCGCCGACCCCACCGCCGCCCGCGACAGCCACGCCCGCTTCTACGCCCGTCTGCTGGCCGACGCTGAACCCCATCTACGGGACGACGAGACACGCGCCCTGGCCCGCCTCGACGCCGACAGCGACAACATCGACGATGCCATCGACCGCCTGATCGACACCCGCGCCGCCACACCCCTGCTGAGCGCCCTCAACGCCCTCTGCCTCTACGGCGACGCCCGCCTGCGCCTGCGCGACGCCTACGACGCCTGCGAGCGCATCGCCGCCATCTTCGAGCCGGCGGACACCGACGAGACGCGCCTGCTGGTGGCCCGGGCCATCAACTGGCGCGTCTACTTTCATCTCAAGCTCTCCGACGAGCGTGACTCAACGCCGCCCGCGTTGGCCCGGGCGCGCGCCCTGCTGGCCGAGCTCGACGGCCGCGGCCTGCCCCTGGTCGATGACCTGGCCCTCAACGCCTATCTGGCGGGCGATCCCGGTCTGGACATGGACTACACCGACGCGCGCGTCGCGTCCTTCGAGACCGCCTACCGGCTCTTTGCCCAGACCGGCAACACCTGGGGCATGGCCGTCGCGCTCCATCGCCTCTTTATGGGCTTCACCTATGGCGGGCACGCCCAGCCGGCAAGCACCCGCGCTCTGGCCGAGCGCGCCCTGGCCTTCGCCGCCACGCTGCGCAACCGTCGCTTGCGGGCCGAGTTGCTGTCTGAGCTGCTGCAATACGCGGTGCACTTCGACGAGCGCGAGTTACTCCCCCCCCTGGCTGCCGAAATGAACGATGACCTGGCCGCCGCTCCGGATGCGTCGCCCGGCGAGGCACAGAACCGGGGCCGCTACGCCTGGCCCCTGCTGCTTCTGGGCCGTGTTGACGAGGCGCTGGCCTGCTACCGTCAGTCGCTGGATGCCCGCCTGGCCTACGGTCTGCCCTACCTGATGCGCGACGCTCACTTCTACGGCCGCCTGCTGCTGCACAGCGGCCACTACGACGAGGCCGCTGTCCAGTTCCAGCGCGGCCGGCTCATGGCCCGCGCCTATGGCAGCAACTTCGTCGCCTGGCTGGTCGGCGTCCTCGACGCCATGCGCCTGATGGCCCTCGATCGGCCGACCGAGGCCGAGCGCGTTCTGGACGACACGCTGAACCTGGACCTGTCGCTGCTGGCCGAGGGGGATATGGCCGGCCACTGGACCAACACCGGGCTGGCCCTGGCCCTACAGGAGCGCTGGGACGAAGCGCGCCCGGCGCTATGGCGCGGCTTGCGCGGCGCCATCGCCGTCTACAACTACCTGCCGCTCATCGAGGTCTTGCCCGGCGTGGCCCTGACCCTGGCCGCCGACCCGCCCCACCTGACGCGGGCCGCCGAACTGCGCGGCCTGCTGCAAGGCCAACCCTACTACGCCGCCGGCCAACACTTCCACGACATCGCCGGCCGGCGGCTGGCCGACGCTGTGAGCGCCCTGCCGCCCGATGCCGCCCGCGCCGCCGAAGCGCGCGGCCGTGTGCTGCCCCTCTGGCCGGCCGCCGAAGCGCTCCTGGCCGAGATCACCGCCCTCGGCTGGGGATAAGAATTCAACGCAGGGACGCAAAGAGGAGATTCCTACTTCGCGTCTTTGCGCCTTCGCGTCTTTGCGTTAAATTCTGACCTACTGACCTACTGAATACTGGATACTGGATACTGACCCACTGGAGACCCATGACCCCCGAACACGAGCGCTCCCTGTCCGCCTACGCCGACCTGATCGTCCGCGTCGGCCTGAACCTGCAAGCCGGCCAACGTCTGCTCATCCGCGCCCCGCTGGAGACTGCCCCCCTGGCCCGCCACATCGCCGCCCGCGCCTACGACCACGGCGCGCGACTGGTCGAGGCCGCCTACAGCGACCCTCACCTGCAACTGATCCGCTTCCAGCACGCGCCGGCCGACTCCTTTGAAGAGCACTCCACCTGGCCCGTCACCGCCGGGCTGGAGTACGTCGAGGCCGGCCACGCCACGGTGTCGATCACCGGCAGCGACCCCGACCTGTTCAAGGACGTAGCCCCGGCGCGCATCATGACCGTGCGGCGCACCGAGGGTCGGGCCGCCGCCCCGCTCAGCCGCCTCATCACCGCCGACGCTGTCAACTGGTGCGTCGTCGGCTACGCCACGCCCGCCTGGGCCGCGCGCGTCTTCCCCGAGTTGTCGCCCGACGAAGCGCTGTCACACCTGTGGGACGCCATCTTCCGCACCGTTCGCCTCGACACGCCCGATCCCGTGGCCGCCTGGCAGGCCCACACCGCCGACCTGGCCGCCCGCACGGCCATGCTCAACGAGCGCCAGTACCACGCCCTGCGCTTCACCGGCCCCGGCACCGACCTGACCGTCGGCCTGCCCTTCGACCATCGCTGGCTGGGCGGCGCGGCCCCGGCAAGCAACGGCATCACCAACGTCGCCAACCTGCCCACCGAAGAGGTCTTCACCGCCCCCGACCGCGCTCGCGTCAACGGCACCGTGCGCGCCACCATGCCGCTCAATCTGGGCGGCAACCTGGTGGAGGGGTTTAGCCTGACGTTTGTCGACGGCCGCGTCGTCGACGTGCAGGCGGAGAAAGGGGAATCACTCTTGCGAGCGCTGATCGAAACGGACGAGGGCGCGGCGCGGCTGGGCGAAATCGCCCTCGTTCCCGCCGGCTCGCCCATCTCGCAGACGGGCATCCTGTTCTACAACACCCTCTTCGACGAGAACGCCGCCAGCCACATCGCCCTCGGCCGCGCCTACACCAACTGTATCGCCGGTTGCGAAGGCCTCAACGACGCCGACTTCGCCGCCCGCGGCGGCAACAGCAGCGTCGTCCACGTCGACTTCATGATCGGCTCGGCCGAGATCGACGTTGACGGCCTTAGCGATGATGGCGCAGTCGAACCGCTTATGCGTGCGGGGGAGTGGAGCAATTAGGAATTAGGAATTCAGAGCGCTCTGAATTCCTAATTCCTAATTCGTAATTCCTAATTCTCTTACTGCGGCGGAATGTTCACCGTCACATCCGCCGTCGGCGCGCCCTGGGTAATGACCGGCACACCCACGGCCGAGGCGAACAGCACCTGCTCGCCCAGAAGAATGCGCGCCCCAACGACGTACGCTTTGGCCGGGTCGATGTTGGCCGGCACGTAGGGCACCTCGAACGGAATGGGGAACTGCTGCCCGTCCAGCGTGGCCGAGATGGTCACGATCGGGTCGCCGCTCGTGCCCGCCTCGCGCAGGTCGATGAAGTAGACCGCCGCCGGGTCCAGCGCTACCGGCGCGTCGGTGGTGATGACGCCGGTGATCAGCCCCTCGTTGCCGCCCGTGCCGCCCGTGCCCTGCGCCGTCAGCGCCAGCGACACGTCGTTGGTCGGCGCGCCCTGGGTCAGCACCGGCAGCGGCGTGGTCGCCGCGTGGGTCAGCACGTTGTTGTCGATGATGCGCGCGTCGAGCACGTAGGCCTTGTTCGGGTCGACGCTCGCCGTGGCGTAGCCCAACTCCCAGGCCACCGGCAGTGTCAGCCCGGCCAACGGCACGTAGGTGAAGGCCATCGCCGGCGCGTCGGCCAGCATCGGCTCACGGATCTCGATATTCAGATAGGCGGTCGAGTCGGCCGGCCAGGTGGTGGCCGCGTCGCCGGTAACGGTGAAGCGCAGCACGCCGTTGGCCCGGCTGGGCACTTCGGCCACAGGCACGACGATGCTGCTGGCCGGCGCGCCGGCCGTCAGCACCGGAATGGGCGACAGCGTGGCGTAGAGCAGCTCGCCGTTGACCAGCACGCGCGCCGCTACGGCGTAGCTGCGGTCGGCGGCAATCGTCGCCGGGTCATAGGGTAGCTCGAACGATACCGGGAAGTTCAGCCCTGTCAGCGGCAGCTCGATGTTGGCCGCTGCCGGCGCGTCGGCCAGCATCGGCTCCCGCCACCCCCCCCTCCACACCCCCCCCCCCGGCCGCCCCCCCCGCCGCCCCCGCCGCCGCCCCCCGCCCCATGACGCCCCGCCCGCCCGCCGCCCCCACGGCCGCAACGAGCGACGCACCGCGGGGGGTCGCGCCCCC
>CALLZA010000714.1 GCA_937858165.1 uncultured Ardenticatenia bacterium | reverse complement strand
CCTTGTTGTATCTCTTGAGCCTGCTTTGGTTCTTCGAATCTGCTGTGTTATTGTTGATCGGTGTCTGTGATTTTTTTTTGCTTTCTTTTTTTTTTTTTTTCTGTTCTTTATTTTTTTTTTTTTAATGATACGGCGACCACCGAGACTTACCCTAGATCGCTCGTCGGCAGCGGCAGATGTGTATAAGAGACAGGCCCGCGGCTGCTTGAACGCGCCGACGAGGTTCTTGCCCTGCGGCAAATCGACGCCCGTTTTGCCGCCGATGCTGGCGTCAACCATCGCCAGCAGGCTCGTGGGGCAGAGCACAAAGGCCACGCCGCGCAGGTAGGTAGCGGCGACAAAGCCGGCCACGTCGCCGACGACGCCGCCGCCCAGGGCGATGATCGTCGCCGTCCGATCGATGCCCGCCGCCAGCAGGTCGTCGTAGAGGTCGCGCGCCGTGTCGAGCGTCTTGTGCCGCTCGCCGGCGGGCATGGTCAGGACGGTGTAGTAACCGGGTTTGTCCGCCAAAGCCGGTTTCTGGAGCGCGGCCGCGTGGCGCGGGCCAACCTCGCTGTCGGTGATGACCGCCACCGGTCCATCGATCCCGGCCAGTGTCAGCGCCTCGGCCAGCAGCCCTTCGCCCACCGTAACGCTGTAGCCGCCGCCGGGGTGGCGCACGGGCAGCACGTCGCGCAGCCCACCGGCCAGCGTCGTGGCGATATCGTCGGCCACGTCCGCGGCGGCGCGGCCGTCGGTGACCACGGAACGGAAGCGGGCGTAGGCCGGGGCGCGCTGTTGCAAGAGGGCCTGGACGCGACGGGCGGCATCGGGCACGTCGAGCAGCGGCCGGCGCACTGCGTCGGCCGCCACGCGGGCCATGATCGTCCCCGGCGCGGCGGTCAGGCAGAAGATGGGACCGGTAGCGCCCAACGTGGCCGCGTTGTCGGGGTCGAGCAGCAGCCGGCCGCCGCTGGCGACGACCAGACCGCGCCGTCCGGCCAACTCCTTGGTCACGGCCGCCTCCATCTCGCGGAAGCGCGCTTCGCCCTCGTCGTGGAAGATGTCGGCGATTGGTTTGCCGGCGCGACCGACGATGACTTCATCTGTATCGACGAAGGCGCGCCCCAGCCGCGCCGCCAGCAGGCGGCCGACCGTAGTCTTGCCCGTGCCCATGAAGCCAGTCAGGATGATGTTCTCGTCCGTCACACGTCACTTAACTTTAAGAAGCTCACGCAAAGGCGCAAAGAAAGCAAAGACGCAAAGAATACCCTGCAACTTTTCTTCCTTTGCGTCTTTGCCCCTTAGCGCCTTTGCGTGAGTCTTTTCATTCGTCATTCGTCACTGAATTGTCACTCAACGGGAACTATCTGCCAAACAGCGGCGTCTTGATTGCATGACAGGCACCACACCAAACAAAGGTGCCCCAAAAGGAGAAATAACAGATGTCTAAGCAAAAGAATCTGATCGCCGTCCTCTTCATCGCCCTCATGAGCGTGGCCCTGGCCGCCTGCAACGCGGCGCAGGCCGGCGGGCTGGCCGCGCCGACGACCCAGACGGGTTCCGTCGTCAGCGGCGGCGGCATTACCGTTGTCGGCCAGGGCACGGCCTATGGCCAGCCCGACCAGGCGACCGTTGTCGTCGGCGTCGAGTCCTTCGCCGCAAGCGTGGCCGAGGCGACGACCCAGAACCAGACGACGCTGGATGCCGTCATGGCCGCGCTGACGGCCGCCGGCATTGCCGCCGAGGACATTCAGACGACCAACTACTCGCTTTACGCCGAGCAGACCTATGGCGAAAACGGGCCGACGGGCATCGCCGGCTATCGCGTCAGCAACCAGGTGAACGTCAAGATTCGCGACATCGCTCTGGTTGGCGACGTGCTGGCCGCCGTGACCGAGGCCGGGGCCAATGCTATCTACGGCGTCAACTTCTCCGTGGCCGACCCGGCCGCGCTGGAGGCCGAGGCCCGCGCCCTGGCCATGCAGGATGCTGCCCGCCGCGCCGCCTCGCTGGCCGAGCTGGGCAACGTCTCGCTGGGCGCGGTGACGGTCATCAGCGAAGTCATCGGCCAGCCGGTCATGCCCCTGGGTCTGGGCGGTGGCGGCTACGCGATGGAGCAGGCCGCCTCGGCCCCCGCCATCTCCCCCGGGCAACTGAGCTATCAGGTGCAGGTGCAGGTGACGTACGGGATTCAGTAAACAGTCAGTATTCAGTAAACAGTATTCAGTATTCAGTAGGTCAGTCGTGAATCGACCACTGAATACTGAATACTGAATACTGTTTACTCTTCCGCCGTCACCCCGGCGACCAACAGGTGCAGCGCCGTCAGCAAGTCGGCCTGGCCTGTTTTTGTTTCCACATCGATTTGCAGCAGGCGGCGGTAGATGTGTTCCAGTTGGGGCAGGGTGAAGCCGCGCGCCTGCTGGACGAGCTTCTCGGCCACGCGCGGGTGCTGTTTGAGCAGCTTGGCCACGTCGCCCGGTCGTTCGCCCGCGTCCAGCAGCGACCGGGTCTGGATGAGCAGGCGGAACTGGCGGATGAACATGGCAAAGAGGCGGAAGGGGTCTTCGCCTTCGTTCAGTTCGCGCTGGAAGAGAACCGCCGCCTGGGCCGGCCGCCGGCTGCCCAGCGCGTCGACCAGATCGAAGATGTTGGTCGCGGCGGCATAGGGCGACAGGCGGGCCACGTCTTCAGTGGCGATGGTTGCCTCCGGCCCGACGTAGAGCAGCAGCTTCTCGATCTCATTACGCAGCGCCGCCAGGTCGTTGCCGACGTTGGCCGCCAGCAGCTGGACGGCCGCCGGGGCAATGCGCCCGCCGCCTGCCTCCACGTGGCCGCGAATCCAGCGCTCCAGTTCGCTCCCCTTGGGCAAGTCGAAGTGTCGCACGCGGCCGATCTTGTCCTTGTCGGCCAACTGGATAAGGCGGTGGCTGGGCGGCAGATCGGCCGCCTCCAGAAAGAACAGCCGCGTTGTGGCCGGCAGCATCGGCAGATAGGCCACCAGCCGATCCATGAACGCCTTGTCCGGCGTGGCGGCGAATAGCCCCTCGACGATGACCACCCGCACGCGCGCCAGGAAGGGCACGGCATCGCAGGCGCTCTGTAGCTCGTTGAACGTCACCTTGCCCGACAGGCGCGTCGTGTTCAGCGACACCATGTCGGCGTCGCCTTCCTTGGCCAGCAGCCCGGCCAGGAACTCGCGCTGGGAGTAGGTGTCCTGGCCGTGGAAGAGGTAGAACATGGTCAGTGGTCAGTGGTCAGTGGTCAGTGGTCACACTGACCACTGACCACTGACCACTGACTTCTCCCCGCCCGCCGTGCGCACGAAGTACGCTCGCGGGGGCAGGGCGCGGTTGTTGGCGGTCAGCAGCAGTTGGAAGAGGCGCGTGACGGGCGAGACCGACACCGGGCGGATGGAGGTGATCTCCAGATCGCGGATGTCACCGTCGACGGTGTAGCGCTCTTGGAGCGTCAGCCCCAGCGGGCGGCCGACGATGAGCGCGACAACGACGGCCAGGATGGCGCTGGGCAGGGCGTTGAGGACGTTGAGGAACCCAGACCCTCTCCCTAACCCTCCCCCTTTGGGGGAGGGAACCGTATTCCCCTCCGACGAGTAGTTAGGGGAGGGGGTGTTCCCGGCGCGCCACTGCTCGAAGCTGAGAACGGCCTGGGCGGCCAGCGTCGCCAACACGGCCGTCGTCACCAGCACCGTGCCGCAGTTGGGATGGACAGCCAGTTGGCGTTCGCCGGCCCGCAGCCGCCGGTGGGCCTCAGCCACGGCCGCGGCCACTTCCTCTTCGGTCACGTCGCCGTAGATGTTGAGGTGGAAGCCGCGGTGGTCGGAGTTGCCCTGGGCGCTGAAGCGCTTGTGCCCCTCGGAGAGGACGTGGATGGTGGCGTGCTCCAGGCCGTGGTTGCGGCGGATGCGGTTGATGGTGCTTTCGATCATTCGTTAGTCAACCGCGCGTTCAGCACGATCTCCGGCCCGCCGGCCAGCGCCTTGGAGACGGGGCACTTCTCCTTGGCCTCCTGGGCATACTCCTGGAAGGTGGCCTCGTCGAGACCGGGCACAACCGCCGCCACGTCGAGGACGATGCGGGTGATGGTCGGGCCATCTTCCAGATGGACGGCGGCGCTGGTGTCGATGCGCGTCGGCGGGACCTTGTTGCGGGTCAGCACGGCCGAGAGGAACATGCTGTAGCAGCCGGCGTGGGCCGCGCCGAGCAACTCTTCCGGGTTGGCCCCGCCGCCGTCGGCGAAGCGGTCGGCCCAGGTGTACGGCCCCTCGAACGCGCCGCTTTCCAGCTTCAGCGTGCCCGAACCCTCTTTTAGTGTGCCTTGCCATTGGGCTTGTGCATGACGGATTGGCATGAAATGAATCTCCTTCGTTACATGTAGTTGCGGAACTCGATAGTCCTTTTAGGATGTTAGCTTAAGTTGTAGGTTGGCCCCAACCGCCGTCGCAACCGCTCGACCACTTCCGGCGTCAGCCCTTCTTCCGGCTCGGCCGGTTCGCGTTCGGCCAGCGCGGCGGCAATCTCGTCGGCCGTGCCTTGGCCCAGGCTTTGCAGCAACGCACTGTAGGCGGCGCGTTGCTCCCGGATCGCCTTGTCGGCTACCGGCTGTACCGTGTAGGCCAACGTCGCCTGCCGTGTTAGAGCGTAGACGATGTACTGATTGAGTGACACCGCCTCGTGCTCGGCCAGCATCTCCAACTGTTGGTGAAGCGAATCGGGTAACCTTAACGTTAGGCGGCCCATTTTACCTCCGCTGTGTGCTCACTCAGCCAAGTAGCGCACGAATTCAACTGGTGTCATCACGTTCAGACCAAGCCCCTTTCTTGCCGTGCGAAAGTCCTTGACGTTGTGAGTCACAACGATGGCCCCGGCATTCATGGCGCAATCGATAATATGCTCATCGGCTGGATCAGGCGATGTAGGTCGCCAACGGTAGTACACGGTTACGAACTCCGCACGGGCTAAGAGCACTGACAGGACAGGCTGGATCGCCTGCCATCTTTGTGGCGAGAGGTGCTCCGATAAGACGGCGCCGGAATCATATGCGGAGGGCTACGTTATTATATGCTAGAAAAACAGCGTCAGCCAACACCCACTAAAAAAAAAAAATGCGCCCACCGTCAACCACCCA
>CALLZA010000713.1 GCA_937858165.1 uncultured Ardenticatenia bacterium | reverse complement strand
TTTTTGTCAGGGTTCTTATCAGTTGATTCTCTTGTGTGTGGTCTACGTCATAGTGTATGTAGTCGGCCATACTGACTTACTTGTCGTTCGTTGGGTTGCTGACTGCAGCGTGCTACGATACCTCCTTGTATTTTTTTTTTTAATGATACGGCGACCACCGAGATCTACACTAGATCGCTCGTCGGCAGCGTCAGATGTGTATAAGAGACAGGCTTTGTCCCAGGTACTCGTCGCCAGGAGCTTGGGCGCGTCGGCCGGATGGCCGGCGGCCATCTGGCGCAGGCGGCTTTCGATCCAGTGGAGCATCGCCCGCCGCAGACCGTGTCCGCGCCACTGGGGCGCCAGTGTCAGGCCGAACTTGTAGAGATGAAGCGTTTCGTCCTCCAACTCCCACTCGCCGCGGGTGAAGCCGGCCATCTCGCCGTCAATCTCGGCCACGATCATATCGGTCGCGGGGTCGGTGTTGACTAGATGGGCGTAGATGCGGGCCACGTCGTCGGCGGTCACAACCCACTCGGCGCCATCGGCCAGGCGCGAAGCGTTGCCCACGACGGTCATGGCGGCGTAGTCATCGGGGCCGCGGAAGCGGCGGAAGCGCAGACCGGGCACGCCCGGCGCGTCGGGAAGATGGATTGTGTCGTCTCTCGTTGTAGTCATCGGTTAACCTGCGTTCCAGATGGCGCGGTCTTCAATCTCCCAGGCGTGGTCGAGCGTGTGCCAGGCGACGTAGCGGACGAAGAAGCGTCGCAGCAGAGACGGTGGGTGGTGTTTATGTTAGCTCCAGTAGGATTTCATCAATCTCGGCCTGGCGGGCGTTGGCGAAGCCGCGCGCCTGGCCGACGCGGGCGAAGCCGCACCTTTCCAGTACGCGCAGCGAAGCGGCGTTGTCGGCCGCGGCCCGGCCGCGCAGAGGGCGATGGGTCTGCACCAGCAGGAAGGCTTGCAGCGCGGCCGAGGCGATACCCCGGCCCCAATACTCCCGGCCCAGCCAGTAGGTGATCTCCAGCCCCGCGTCGCCAATGTAGCTGGACACGTGGCCGGCCGGCTGCCCATTGACTTCAATGGTGCGCATCAGGATGGTCGGGTCGCTCAACAGCCGGCGCCAGTGGTCATCGAAGGCGGCGCGGTCGTCGGGGTCCTGAATCGTAAAGGCAGCCATGTGGACGCCCAGCGGGTCGCGCTGGTGCTCGAAGAAGATAGGCAGGTCGCTATCGGCGACGGGGCGCAACTGTACGTTGTCAGGCATAGCACGCTCAGCCCACCGGCAGCGGCGGCCCCAATAGCGTCATCCCATGCGCCTCCCACAGGGCCGGATTGGGCGGCGGCATGGCCTCGGCCGGGGTTACGGCGCGGAAGAACGCCTCCATGTGCCCGGCGGGGTAGAAGGCGACCAGGATGCGGCCGTATCCGTCGCCGACACAGGCCCAGACGTGGGGTACGCGCCGTGGGGCCAGCACAGAGTCCCCCGGTCGCAGCGTGAAGCGCACGTCGCCCACTTCCATCAGGAACTCCCCGGCGATAATGTAGAACCATTCGTCCTGGTCGTGGTGCAGATGGCGCGCTGGGCCGCCGCGAGCGTGGAACTCGTTTTCCAGCACCAGCGGGCCGTCGCCATCGGGCGAAGTGACCTTGAAGCGGATCGTGCTGACGCCCAGACTGCGGCTCTCGCCAAACTGGTCTTCGCCGGCGGGAACGTAAGTTAACTTGGTATCGCTCATTGTTCTCCCTTTCTGCGCCGGGGGGTGTTGACTGTCAGAGTCCCACGACTTGGCGCGTCACCGGATTGCGGCTGAGGGCAGGGGGGCGTTGACCTGGGCGTTGATTACCGCCAATCGAACCAGCATCCCCACCATCTGCCCGAACTGCTCCGGCGAGGGGGCCACGGCGGGGCTGATGTCGGCACGGTAGCGCAGTGACTCTTCACGCCGGTCATACTTCACCGAGGGCATCACGAAGTGTCCCGGGGGTTGGCCGAAGGCGGCAACCAGGTCGATGACCCCGGCGGTTGTCAGCGCCGCGGCCAGAGCAGGCTCCTGGCTGACAATACGCCACTCAGCCCGGCCCAGGCCCAACGTGCCGCGCGCGTACTCAACGGCCCAGTCGTGGCGGCCGGGCGTCTCGGTCAGGGCCACGTCGAAGTAGTTGTACTTGCTGCCGCCGTCCTCGTGCTGGTTGAGGTCGGGGGCCAGCTTGGCAACCACGGGCCGCCCTTGGTAGGTGCCGCTCAGCCAACTGCTGGCCGCGCCGCCGCCGTCGCCCACGACCTTGCCGTTGACAAGCCCCACCAGCGGCCCCCAGGCGCTGGTCAGGCGGGCGTTCTTGAACTTGTACAGGAGGTAGCCGGCGATGAAGGCGACGACGAGGAAGATGACCAGACCAATCGCGCCGTAGAGCATGTCCGCCATCGAGTGACCTCCTCTGTCGAAAGGTTGGGCCGCAGCCACCCAACCTGCTGCGACCTAACCGCTCGTTGCCAGCGGTTTGCGATAGGCCAACCGGGTGGCCTCGACCCGGAAGCCGCAATCGGTGTAAACGCGCGTCGCCCCGGTAATGTTCTCGGAATCGACGTGCAGGGCGGACTCGGTCATGCCGTGGGTCTTCAGCGTGCGCAGGCTCTCGACGATCAGTGCCCGCGCCAGGCCGCGCCGCCGGTAGGGCCGTCGCACGCTGATCGTTTCGGTGTAACCGCGGCGGCGCTGGAACGTTTCGTTCTCGTGGGCGTCGATGACCGTCTGCACCTGTCCGGCGATCTCATTCGTCGCCACGTCCCAGGCCACTTGCCACAGCGACGGGTTGAAGATCGGTTCGCTCTGCCACCAGTCAAAGTACTCGTCCGGTCGTGGGCTGAAGCCCCAATGGTCGCGGAAGGCGTCGTTGGAGGCGTCCCAGATAGCCCGGTACTGGTCGGGCGTCACTGGGCGCAGCTCCAGCCCGTCGGGCAGAGGAAAGTCGGGAATGGGTTCGTCCAGCGGCCGCACCATGCGCTGGTAGTAGCGAATCACCTCATATCCTGTCTCTTATACACATCTCCCAGCCCACGAAACCGTACTAGATACCGTATGCCGT
>CALLZA010000712.1 GCA_937858165.1 uncultured Ardenticatenia bacterium | reverse complement strand
TAACTTGCGTGACTCTCTTTTCTTTTTTTGATTACTTTATCGTCTGTGTGGTCTGTAGTAGCATGTTTCGTTTGGTTTGTTGTTTGAGTTCCCGCTCATTCTCTGGCTTTATTGTATGTTTTTTTTTTAATGATACGGCGACCACCGAGATCTACACTAGATCGCTCGTCGGCAGCGTCAGATGTGTATAAGAGACAGGACGTACTCCCACAGGGCCTCATCCGACCAGCGAGCGAAGACCGGCTTCTCGCGGAAGCGGGCGAAGGCGTCGGCGCGGCTGGGCCAGCGGTCGCGCCGACGCAGTGCGCCCAGGACGAACGGCCGCTCGGCGGCCAGCTTCGGATGGGCGCGTATCGCTTGCAGAACGTGGGGCGGCAGGAAGACCGGCTCGATGAGCGCCAGCGCCCGGAAGCGCTGCGGCTCCTTACGTGCCGCCATCATCGTCGCCACCGCGCCCAACGAGTGGCCGACGCCGATGATCTGTTCCAGCTTTTGCTCATCCAGAAAGCGCAGCAAGTCGTCGGCGATGGCGTCCCACGTCCAGTCGATGAACCCATCGGGCGCGTCGGCCGCTCCGTAGCCGGGCGACAGGTGCCACAGCGGCCGGTGGTGGGCGGCCAGAACGTGAAAGTGGGCCGTCAGCGGAGCCAGGAACGGCCGGAAGCTGCCCGGCGTGTAAGCGTTGGGGTGGGAGAAGTGGAGGGTGGGGCCGTGGCCCGCGAAGTCGGTGTAGGGAATGGGCATAGTCAATAAGCAGTATTCAGTGATCAGTAGGTCAGTGTTCTTATCGAGGAAACATCCACAGATTTCACAGATTACGCAGATTCCTCAGAAGATAATCTGTGAAATCTGTGTCATCTGTGGATACTTTCTCTATTAGTTGAGCTCTTCAGCGCGGGCCGCCGGTCAAGTAGAGCGACAGCCTCTTAACTCTTAACTCGTCACTCATCACTCCCCCCGCGGCGTATAGTGACGCTTGAGCCACGTGCTCAGCCCATCCAGCCCCGGGAACAGCACCCGCTCGGTGACATTGGCTTGGTCGAGCTTGTCGCGGATCTCCCACTTCAACTCGGCCGGAATGATGTAGCGGGCGTAGAACTCCGGCCGCTCGGCCAGCCACGTATCGACGCGCTCCGTGGGGCCGGACATGACCGACAGCAGCGCGTACTGGTTCACCACCCGGTCGTCGATCGACGGCGGCTCTAAAAAGAGCAGGAACGGGTCGTTGCGCACCTGGGCCAGGCCGTCAATGGCCGGGGCCACACGGTCGAGCATCTCCACCGTGAACAGGTCGGCCCCCTCCTGCTGCAACTCGCGTCGCAGCGTTGTCGGCAACGCGGCATGAACCTTGACGTAATCGACGGCCCAGATGACACCATCGATGCCGAACGCCTCCAGGTTGGCCGTGGCGAAGTGCATGGCGACGTAGGGCGAGAACGTCCAGTCCATCAGCCGCGTGGGCAGGCCGTGGTGCTGGGCCATCGTCAGCCAGTTCCAGTTGGAGTCGTTGGGCACGGCGTCGCGGTGGGCGTACTTGCGGAAGTTGCGCAAGAGGTGCTTTTCCAGCCGGGCGTAGCCATCGCCCAGGCGCATGAGCGAGGTGGACAGGTCATAGGCCGCGTTGGACAGGCCGCGATAAGCCAACTGCGCCCGGAAGCGGCGGATGTCCGGCTGCCAGACGGCCCGGAAGAGCTTGTCGTGGAGGTCGAGCCAGTCCTCGACGATGATGTCGGTCATTGGTTCTCGTCGGGTGACCAGTCGCCGATCCAGTGGACTTGAGCCAGGCCCGCTTGCTGAGCTCCGTTAGCCAGCCGGCGGTCGGCTGTCCACAGCGTGGCGCTCTCACGGGCAGCCAAAGCCAGATAGTGAGAGTCATAAGCCTTGTTTTGACCGATTCGTTTGGCCCAAAAAAGCGCCTCTCGGTTCAGATCGTCGTCCGGTGGAATCAACAGCGGGCCAGTCTGAAGAATCTCACTCAGCCTCTCGGCCGCAGCCGTCTCGCTCAACCAGCCGGCAGTGATGGCTTTGTGCATGATCGTTGTTAGTTCATACACCAGGAGTACGGGGGCGATGATGAGTTCCTCACTCATCTGCCAGAGCCTCAGCCGTTGAATTGCCAGATCGCCATATGGCAGAGGCAAGGCTTGGGACGCCAACAGATTTGCATCCACAACGACGGTCACGCCTCACCTCGCCAAACGCGCTCCATGTCAGCATCTCGTTCTTCTCTGGCTTCGGCCAACAGGTCACCCTCATAAATGCCATACTCCTCCACCAGTTGCTGGCGCAGTTCACTCAACCTAGCTATGGCATCTAGCGCCTGCCGCTTTTTCCATTCCTTACTATGGTCAACCAAATACACTGCAACCGCTTCGCGGATCACCTCCGACATGCTGCGTCCGGCAGCCGCGGCCAACTGCTGCAAGCTCTCGTGCTGCTCGCGCTCTAGCAGAACTTGGGTACGATAGAGTTGGGTCATACGTCACCTCGCCAATGATTATACATCTACACACCCATATACACAACTCGATCAATTGTCTAATTGATCGAACTCATAACCATGAACCACAAGCTGAGAGCCGCTAAGGCGAATCGCAGGCCTCCGGCCGCCCGCACCCGCCTCGCCGGCCCGGCCACCTGCACGGCTCCGAGGCGTAGTAGATCGAATAAGCAGAAGGCTCAAGTGCTACGCGCGTATTGACTCGTTTGTCAATATCGCCAACAACTGCCGCGTCGCCTCCTTCGTGTCCGGCCCAATGTCGCCCGGCGGGCCGACACAGGCCGGACAGCCGGTGCGACAGCGGCAGTCCTGCACCAGCTCCAGCGCCGCGGCCAGCAGCTCGTGGTGCAGTTCGTATAGTCTTTCGCTGAACCCCACCCCGGCCGGCACGCGCTCATAGACCACCACCGTCGGCGCGCGCGTCACCGGACTGACCTGCTCGGCCGACACGCTGATGTCCTCTGGGTCGCACATCAGGAACAGCGGCGCCAGGTTGCGCAGCACGTAGCCCAGCCCGGCCAGCGCCGAGCGTGTCTGCTGCCCCGCCTCGGCCCGCCGGTGACAACTGGGGCAAAGGGTCATCAGGTTGTCGATCTGGTTGGCCTGGCGGTAGTTCTCGTTGACCCCGGGCACGTAGCCGTATTCGCGGAACGGCCGCACGTGGTGGACGTGGAGCAGGAACTCCTCGGCTCGCGCGCCGCACGTCCGGCAGCGGTGGTTGTCGCGCTCCAGCGCCAGTTGCCGCTGCTGCGGCCAGTTCGGCCCGTAGTCGTTGGGCCGCAGCAAAATCCCCAACGCTTCCAGCCGGTCGGCCAGCGCCTCGCCGAACACCAGCCAGTAGCCCGTCGTCTCCAGCGTCATCGCCGGCAGGTCGATGAGGCCCAGGCCGAGCGTCTCTTGCGTGTAGCGGCGGATCTTGCGGAAAGCGGTGGCCTGGGTGACCACCGTCGTTTCGCCGTGGGCGATGAGCAGGCCGCGTTCGATGCGTTCATCTACGGATGCCAGCCGCCGGATGGTGCTGCCGACCGAGGCGCGGGTGTAGTAGTCGACATTGACCGGTTGCACCTCGGCGATGCGCCTCTCCCAGTCGAGTCGGTCCACCAGGTAGGTCTGCGCCTGGTGCATGTAGATCGCCCCCTCATAGACCATCGACGCTGCCCCGGCTAGGTCGATCTGGCCGATGACATTCGGCTCGTCGCCGCTCATATCCTGTATGACCACGTCTGTCTCTTATACACATCTGACGCTGCCGACGAGCGATCTAGTGTAGATCTCGGTGGTCGCCGTATCATTAAAAAAAAAAAGAGCCAGAATCAGTATACGATAATAGACGAGATGCAACTTATAAAGCAGACGGCATACTAAAAAACTGAGCAGTAGCAATAGCAGAAAGAGAGACAAGATATCAAGAGAAGGTAAGAGA
>CALLZA010000711.1 GCA_937858165.1 uncultured Ardenticatenia bacterium | reverse complement strand
AAAATGACTAATGAAACAGTATAGGTATGTGCAGTACGCGAGTAGCGATATGAGTAGCAATGTGTAGTCAGAGTAGATTCTTGAGCTTCTCATGTGTAGTCGTATATCAATGTCAGAGGAGAGATCTGGGTGTATGTCGGTTTTTTTTTTCAAGCAGAAGACGGCATACGATATCTAGTACGGTCTCGTGGGCTCGGAGATGTGTATAAGAGACAGCGTTGTGCCGCGCCCGACCAGGGCGAGCGAGCCGGGCGTGTCGCGTTGCGCTAGGTCGCCACACACTTGCGGGTCGAACGTACCGCGGACGACGAGAGCGATGAATGCTGCGGCAAGGAGCAGCAGAAGCAGCGCCACCCAGCGAATGGCGTGTTGGGCCTGGGACAGGGTGGGGGGTGGGGGCGTCATAGACGGTCGTTTATAGGCCTGTTGGCCCGGTGGGGCAAGAGAGAGAACGGTCGGCGCGTCTAGATAGGGCGAGGTTGCCATCCAACCGAAAAGTCGGTAGGATACGGCTTAGCAAGCAGGCCGGGCGATCGCGGTTTCGGTTCGCCGGAGCTGAGGAAAGTCCGCACTCCACAGAGCAGGGTGCCGGCTAACAGCCGGGCAGGGTGACTTGACGGCAAGTGCAACAGAGAGGTAAATTGCCGAAAGGGGCGACCCTTTTGGCGAGGGTGAAACGGTGGTGTAAGAGACCACCGGCGGCGGCAGCGATGTCGCCGGCCAGGCAAACCCCACCCGGAGCAAGGCCAAGCAGGGCGAAAGGCGCTTGTCGCCTACGGGGCGGCTCGTCCCGTCTGACGTCCGGGTAGGCTGCATGAGGTCACCGGTAACGGTGGCCCCAGAGAGATGATCGCCGAGTGTTGGTTCGCCAACGCTTACAGAATGCGGCTTATAGGCCAGCTTGCTACTGAACAAAACCTCTGAGGTCTCAGATGACCTCAGAGGTTTGAGAGAAGAAGTGCTATGTCCGTGCGTGTGCTGTTCGTCTGTCTGGGCAATATCTGTCGTTCGCCGATGGCCGAGGCGGTCTTTCGTCGCATGGTCGACGAAGCCGGGCTGGCGGGCCGGATCGAGGTGGACTCGGCCGGAACCAGCGCCTACCACGTCGGCGAGCCGGCCCACCCCGGCACGCGGCGTGTGTTGGCCCACCACGGCATCCAGTATAGCGGACGTGCTCGCCAGGTGAACGGCAGCGACGCCAGCGGCGATATGGTCTATCTCATCGCCATGGACGGCGAAAATGTCGAAGCGTTGCGGCAGCGCTTTGGCGACTTGCCGCACCTGCACCGCTTGCTCGACTTTGCCGACCACACGGCCGTGCGCGATGTGCCCGATCCCTATTACGGTGACAACTTCGACCACGTCTATCGGCTGGTGGAAGACGGCTGTCGCGGCTTGCTGGAGGCCATTCAGGCTGACGCCAAGTTGTAGTAGCCGAGCCGAGCCAGCGCCCGTATTACTCATACTGCCCACACGACTCCCACATAACTATCATCCTGCCCGGCCGGCCGTTTGCATCACGAGACGGTGGTCTGGCCCTATCCAGGAGAGGCAATCGGTATGTCGAACGTCAGTGAACATGAGGTCATTGTGGTGGGGGCGGGCCCAGGCGGAGCCACGGCGGCGGCGGCGTTGGCCCAGGCGGGGCGCGACGTTCTGCTGCTCGATCGGCAGAGCTTTCCGCGCGATAAGGTTTGCGGTGATGCCGTCTCACTGGGCGCTGTCCAGATTCTGAATGACCTGGGCATGGGTGACAAGGTGCGCGCCGCTCAGACGCGCGGCGAGTTCTACGCGCTCGACGGCATGCGCCTCGTCTCGCCCAGCGGCCACACGCTGCACGCCGACTTCCACACCGGCCCGAACGGCGAAGCATCCTACGTAGCCCCGCGCCTTTACTTCGATGCCGTCATCCAGCAGCACGCGGTGGCGTCCGGCGCGCGCTATCGCCAGGCCGAGGTGACAGGGCCGCTGCTGGAAGACGGCCGCGTCACCGGGGTGCTGGTGCGCGAGAATGGCGGCAGCCGCGCCGTCCGCGCGCCGGTCGTCATCGGCGCGGACGGCGTCACCTCGACCCTCATGCGCCAACTACGGCCGGAGGCCAACCAGCACAGAGAGATACACCGCGCCGTCGCCCTGCGTGCTTACATCGAAGGGATCGAGCTATTCCCCCATAAGGTAGAGTTTTTCCTCTACGATGAGGTGTTGCCCGGTTACGCCTGGATCTTTCCGGCGGGCGACGACGTGGCCAATATCGGCCTGGGCATGCGCCTGGACGTCTTCCGTAAGCACAAACGCAACCTCAAGAAGATGCTGAGCGACTTCCTGGCCATGCCCGACATTCGCCCGCGACTGAAGAACGGCCGTGCGCCGCGCGATGTGGCGATCTGGCAGCTGAACTTCGGCTCGCAAGACGGGCTGCAACACACGTTCGATGGGGCGCTGCTGGTTGGTGACGCGGCTGGGTTCATAAACCCATTGACCGGCGGTGGCATCCACAACGCGCTCATCTCCGGCGTGCTGGCAGCGCAGACGGTGGACGAGGCGCTGCGGCGGGGGGACGTGTCGCGCGAGAGCTTATGCGTCTATGAGGAGCGATGCAACGATGCGATGTGGGCGGGGATGCGCAAGGCGTACTTCTCTCCACGCTTTTTGTTTAACTAACCCACGCCCGCCGCATGGCTCCTCCGCCTGCTGCGGGAGGCCATCGAGCAGTACCACCGCCGAGTGCCCACGCGCGATGTGAACCGCGTCATCGCCGATGCGCAACAGCGCCAACCCGCAGCGCACGGCGTGAAGGTGATGTACGCGCTGCAGGGGGCCACCGACCCGCCCACGTTCACGCTGTTCGTGAACCGCGAGCTGCCGCACACGTACCTCCGCTACCTCGAGCGTTCCATCCGCGAGGCCTTCGACTTCGGGTCCACGCCCATCAAGCTGCGTGTGCGCAAGCGCAGCGAGTAGGCGGGGGAGGGGTCATGCCCTGGTGCGAGGAGTGCGCCAAGTACTGGACGCCGTCGGCGATGAACGAGGACGGTACCTGCCCGGCGTGCGGGCGATCTGTGCAGGCCCAACAGCCGATCACGGCGAAGAACATCGACCTGCGCAAGCTCGCTGCCGGTGCCGACGGCAACCCCGACGACGCCAAGGCCCCCTGGCACTTCAAGCTGCTGATGGTGATGCTCGCCGTGTATCTCGGCTGGCGGGTGGTGCAGCTGTTCGTCTAGTCGGTAGAGTCGTCTCCCGGTACATACGGGCTGTAGCGCAGCTTGGTTAGCGCACTTGTCTGGGGGACAAGGGGTCGGGAGTTCAAATCTCCCCAGCCCGACGTATAGAAAGGGCCGGTGACCTGCGGAAACGCTGGCACCGGCCCTTTTGCTTGCGAGGTCGAAGAGTGGCGGTGGGAGCCATTCGGTAGCCAATCACCGGGACGGCGGGCCGACGGTGGGCGATTGACTGGTCGGCGCCACTTCACGTCGTCGCAGTTGGCGCGGCGAGGGCCTCCCCACTCCTATGCGATCATGAGGGTATGGCCTCGGGTCCTAAGTTCGTTCGATTCTTCTGGCCGATCGTGGCCGCTCTCAGAGAAGCTGGAGGATCCGCAAGCCCCCGCGACATGGTCGACCGTGCGATTGAGCTCGTCGGTATCGGCGATGACGAGCGAGCCGAGCGAACGTCGAGCGGGTCCCTCCGGGTCGACAACCTGTCTCTTATACACATCTCCGAGCCCACGAGACCGTACTAGATCTCGTATGCCGTCTTCTGCTTGAAAAAAAAAACACACATACAACACCCTATTGTCTAGGCCAACATAACACTGTGTGCAGAGGCACTAGAAGAAACAAGTACACACTCCAGTGTATCCATAATAGCATACACAACCATCAACAACAAACAACACAGATGGTAGAACTCAACGACACC
>CALLZA010000710.1 GCA_937858165.1 uncultured Ardenticatenia bacterium | reverse complement strand
TGTTCTTTCTGTCTCTTATGTAGATTCGTGTCAGTATCTTTTTGGGTAGTGAAGTGGTGTACACGTCTAAGCCTACTAGGTGACCTAGTAGAGCAGTCGTCCTCACTCCGCCTGATGCATGGCGTGTTTTTTTTTTAATGAGACGGCGACCACCGAGATCTACACGAGAGCGCTCGTCGGCAGCGTCAGATGTGTATAAGAGACAGGGCGACAGCCCCGGCCACGGCGCTAGCCAGACACGCTCATTACATGCCCATCAAACGGGCCTTCTGGGCGGCGAATTCCTCTTCAGTCAGTATTCCCTGCGCCCGGAGCGCGCCCAGACGCTCGAGCTGCGTGATAATGTCTTCGGCAGGATCGGGCGCGGCCGGGGGCATCACCTCGACATATTGTGGCGGTGGCGTCTGGTATGTCTGATTGACAGCATTCGAATAGGCAGCGACATTCTTCTCTGCCTGTCGTCGGTTCACGGCATTACGGGTGGCGGTTGCTGTGCCAACCACAGCCGCCGTCCGAACCATTCCACGCATTAGTCCTGGCATCTTATTCTCCTTAATCTTAGGCGTTGGTTTCCAACGAAGCGAAAGCTTCGTCAATAATCGGGGCGGGAATGCGCACATTCATGGCAACCTCGACGCCGGCCGCCTCCAGCACGTTCACCAGGTCCACGGCCCAGGTGTGCTCGATGGCCAAAGCCACGACAGCCGAGTCGGGCACCATGCCTTCCCAGAGGGTTTCGGCATCATCAGAGTCGAACAGACCACCCCGCGTATCCGTGGGGATGAAATTCAGGGCCGCCAAATCCTCCTCCGGCAGATCTTCGAGATCGACGCTCCAGGACTGCCCCTCGGCCGACTTGAACAACACCATTGCGTCGAGCACCCGGATCACGCCGGTGGCCGTTTGCCGCTTCAGTTCTTTCATGATGCTGCCATCGAAATGCGGCTCTCCGAGCGCTAGCACCAGCATATCCACAGGTCCGTGCTTTATCATTGTTTCACACCTCCACAAGTTGTGATCGAATCCGGTTACCTACTCAGTTTCAGACAACTATTCATCCACTTACAGTGTATTCCACCCAACGCTTGGTTCTTAGCACCAAAACGGTGTAAATAGGGTGATGATTCAAAGACGGCAAAAACGAGCGGGAACCTCATAAAAGGCACACCCGCTCGTCGACTTGAAGAAACTGAACCGTTGTTCAGATGTAATCGGTTTCTCTTCCGTTCAGTCCTCTACGGCGAACTTGGTGTTAGCGCGGCCGGATCATCGGGTTGCGCCGCCGATGGCAGACGTCGCACGTACCATAGCGCGATCAGCGCGAACAAAACGACCACGGCGAAAGCGGCCTTGAGGGCCACGATCTGCGCGTCCGCGTAATCGGCAACCAGGGCGTCTATCTGCACCGAACTCAGGCCGGCCGCCTCCGCGCCGGCGCGAAGCTGGTCTGTGGTGACGAAATTGGCGTTCTCCTCCGCCAGTGCCGCGAGGTCGTTGCTGATATCCGCTAGCGCCGGGTTGGCCAGCACGGACTGCTGGAAATTACCCACCAGCGACGCGATCAGCATGGAACCGACGAGTGCCGTCCCCAACGACGCGCCAAGGTTCTGCGCCGTTCCCTGAAGGCCTCCGGCCTCACCGCTGCGCTCCGACGAAACCGACGACATGATGACGTTGCCGAGCTGCGAGACGAGCAGGCCGTTGCCCGCGCCCACCAGCCCCAAGGCGATGGAAAAGCCGATAGAACGCAGGGTCGGCTCCGTGAAGGTGATGAGGAGAACCCCGCCTGACAGCATGCTCAACAAACCGACTTCAACGATGCGCTTCGGCGAATAGCGTGTCGTTAACGAAGCGCCCAGAAGCGCGCACACGAAAAGGCTTAACGACAAGGGCAGGATCCTGATACCGGTTTCCAACGCGTTGTAGCCAATGACCGTTTGCAGATAGAGCGGTAGGACAAAGAAGATGCCCATGATCATGAACTGCTGGCTGGCCAGGGTGTTCAGACCGGCCTGCAGGCGCGGGATTTTCAAGAGCCTGACGTCGAGCAGAGGCTCTTTCCCCGCTTCTAGGAGTCTTTCCTCGCGACGCATGAACAGGCCGAGCAGGACAAGACCACTCACGATCAGGAAGATAACCGGAGATAAACCCAATGGGGTCAACGGCGCCGCGGCCTTAGGCGTGATCCAGCCCCATTGGCTGGAGCGCAGGATGCCGAACACGGCGATGCCCAGCCCGGCGGCCGAGAGCAACGAGCCGCCCACATCCAGCTTGCCCGGGCGGCCTTTCGTCGCCGGAATGAGACGGAGGAAGAGCATAAGAACCAACACCACCACCGTCTCGGAGGCGAAGACAATGCGCCAGGTCAGGTTGGTCGTCACCCAGCCGCCGATGAGCGGACCGAGCGCGGCCGAGATGCCGGTGACTCCGCCCAAAATGCCATAGGCCAACGCCCTTTGGCGACCGGTATAGGTAATCGCCGTGAGCGCGGCAATGGCCGGTATGACCAGCACCGCGCCGAAACCCTCGATGAACGACCAGCCTATCAGCAGCACCGCCAGATTGGGCGAGAACGCGGTGATCAGCGAGCCGGTGCCGTAGATCAGCATGCCGATCATATAAGCCCGCTTAGCGCCCCACCGATCGCCCAGCTTGCCGCCGATGAGCATAAAGGCAGCCATGACCAAGGTATAGAAGGTGATGGCCGTTTGCAGGCCGACCACGGTTGTGTTGAGGTCTTCAACTACCTGAGAGATGGATACATTCATGACGGTCGTATCGAGGACCATGATGAATTGCGCGGCCGCCAGCATGGCTATGACAGCCCAACTTGCCTTCGAATCTTTTACGTCGCTTGTCACAGTATTCCACCTCTCATTATGTCGATTAATACGGCTACCAAGCCGATCTATGGCCACAACCAATGGCCGGTTCATGTCAATTGACAGGATAGCGCGATAACCTGCTGCTTGTGAAACCGAACAGGTTACCGCGCCGTCTTGGTGTAGGAGAGCTTCGCTATTAGGGAGTCACGACCTGGCCAACGGCCGGTTGATTCACCTTCGCCGGCTCGTTGCCGTTCCGGCGAAGAATTAACTTCATGACCTCATACACCAATGTCAACGCGATGGCCAGGCCGAAGCACAGCAGCCATTGCTCTAGCGTGAGCGAAGTCAGCCCTAAGGTGCGCTGGGTGAAACCGAGTTCGGTGGGTAAGAAGGTGAACAGAAACGCCAGTCCATACAGCATTAACTGCCGCCGGTCAGATACCGTGGCCATCTGGAACACCGTCTCCGTTTCGGAGCGCGAGTTAACGCCCACAGTGATATTGAACAACGAGAAGACGACAAACCCCATCGTTGCTGCCAGAGCCAGATTGGTCGCTTCGTACGCGTTCTCCACGTACAGCGTGCCGACTGTGATCAGCAAACCAATGATGATCAGGCGTGCCCACTGCGAGCGAGAGAGAACCGGCTGGCTCAAGGGTCGCGGCTTGCGTTCCATCAGCCCGGCTACCGGCTTGTCGAACCCCAGGGCGATAGCGATAGGGACTTGCACCAGAAAGTTGATCCACAAAACCGTCAGTGCTTGGAACGGTACGCCACCGAGGATGAAGAATATCGCCGCGCCCAGGTAGGAGGCAATGAAGGCCACCAGGGCTGTGATCTGGAAACGGATATATTCTGTCTCTTATACACATCTCCGAGCCCACGAGACCGTACTAGATCTCGTATGCCGTCTTCTGCTTGAAAAAAAAAAACATAAAATCAGCAAGACAAAATACAGTGTGAACAATAGATTATGAAAACAGTACGTAAAACACGACGATACATAATACAGTACGGCACTGGACATCACTGATCACCTGGATCAGCGGTATGTGAGCAGAACAATTCCAATAGAGACTTGTGACAAC
>CALLZA010000709.1 GCA_937858165.1 uncultured Ardenticatenia bacterium | reverse complement strand
TTTCATTGTCTCTCTATCTGTTATGTTTTTTCCACCTCTGTTGTACTTCGTTCGTTGTGTTATCCTTGTTTTCGTATTATCATGCTGTGATCTCGCACGGCTTGTGTTTTTTTTTTTTTAATGATACGGCGACAACCGAGATCTACACTAGATCGCTCGTCGGCAGCGTCAGATGTGTATAAGAGACAGGACCCCGTCCTAGCTGGGGCGCGGGCCTGCGTCTACTGGCGCTGGCCGTTCTGCTGGCCGTGCTGCGCCCCGCGCCGGTGCTGGTCACGTTCGGCCCACCACAGGCCGTGGCCACGACCCGGCCCATCCTGGGCGTCCACACCCGCCTGACGGACGAGGTCGAGGAGTGGAAGATCCAACGCTCGCTGCGCATGGTGCGCGAGATGGGCGCGTCGTGGATCGTGGAGTTCTTCCCCTGGGCCTACTACCAGGCCGCTGACGGCAGCGTCGCCTGGGAGCACCCCGACCAGGTCGTCGGTCACGCCGCGGCCAACGGGCTGGCCGTTATTGCCCGCCTCGGCTATACGCCCGACTGGGCGCGCCCGGCCGACACGCCGATGACCTACCTCGACGCCACCGCCTACGACGACTTCGCCGCCTTCGCCGCCGCCTTTGCCGCCCGCTACCGCGGTCGGGTGCAGTATCTGATCGTCGGCAACGAGCCGAACCTGAGCTTTGAGTGGGGCTACCGGACGACCACGCCGCAAGATTATGTTGAGCTGCTGCGCGCTGTCTACCCGGCGGTCAAGGCAGCCAACCCGGACATGATCGTCCTGGCCGGCGCGCTGGCCCCCAACCTGGAGCCGGACGGTTCCCCCTGGGCGGTCAACGACCTGACCTACTTGCGCGGCATGTACGCCGCCGGCGCGGCCGGCTTCTTCGATGGCCTGGCCGCCCACGCCTATGGCCTGACGTTTCCCGCCGACGCCGCGCCCGCGCCCGACGTGCTCAACTTTCGCCGCATCGAACTGCTGCGCGAGATCATGGTCGAGTATGACGACGAGGCGACGCCAGTCTACATCACCGAGACGGGCTGGAACGACCACCCGCGCTGGACGATGGCCGTCCGCCCGGCGCAGCGCATCCAGTACACCCTCGACGCGCTGGACTACGCCGCCGCCAACTGGCCCTACGTGCGCCTCATGGCCCTGTGGGCCTTTCGCTATCCCGCGCCGACGCGCAGCTACCCCGACTACTTCACCCTGGTGACGCCCGAGTTCGTCGCCAAACCGCTCTATGATGCCCTCCAGACCTACACCGGCAACTAAGCGGGGCGAGTGGGGGGTGGCGGGTGGCGAGTGGCGCTGGATCATCCGCCTCGTTACCCTGCTTCTGCTGTTTTTACCCGCCTGCCGCCCGGGCGAGGACACCTGGGAGCAGATTGAGGCCGGCGGCGTCCTGCGTATCGGCGTCGACCCGACCTTTCCGCCCTTTGCCGCGGCCGAAGAGGCGGAGGCGTGGGGGCTGGACATCGATCTGGCCCGCGCCCTGGCCGCCGAGTTGGGGCTGGAGCCGCAGTTCACCTACTTCGGCTACGACGGCCTCTACGACGCCCTGGCGACGCGACAGGTGGACGTGCTCATCTCCGCCCTGGTCGTCGCCCCGGAGCGCACCGCCGACGTGGCCTACACCGACAGCTACTTCGACGCCGGGCAGGTGCTGATCGTGCCCGATGGCTCGGCCATCACCGAGGAAGGCGACCTGAGCGGCCGGACGCTGGCCGTTGAGCTGGGCGCGCTGGGCCACGTGGCGGCGCAGAGTTGGCAACGCCGCTGGCCCGAACTGGTCGTCATGACCCACGGCAGCGTGGACGAGGCCCTGGCCGCCGTGGCCGGCGGCGTGGCTGACGCGGCCCTGGTCGATGGCGTTGGCGGCCGCCTCTACCTGCGCGAGCACACCACCAGCGGGCTAATGCGACTCGACCCACCCATCGTCCCGGAACCTTACGCCATGGCCGTGCGTATAGGAGAAAGAACGCTCCACCGCCGTCTCAATGAGGCCCTTGATGGGCTGGCGCGTTCCGGTCGTCTAGAGGAGATCACCAATGAGTGGCTTGGCCCATAGCCGCCGACACCGATGCACGCCACTCGTTTTCGTAAAAATAGGCCGCATTTGGCCGAAGTTCGTCTATAATGGTGTCGTCTCCCCAATTCGTGGTGCGAGCCGGGAAGGACGTTGATTCATGCTTACAGGGAATCGTTCACACAGTAAACGTATTCTGCTACCCCTCTTGTTGTTCGTCTTGTTGATGGCCCTGGCCCCGACGGCGCTGGCCCAAGAGAAGTCATTCCACTGGACACAGTGGGACATCGACATCGTTCTCCAGCCCGACGGCACTCTGGCCGTCACCGAAACGCAAACGCTCGACTTCGCCGGCGCGCCGTTCACCTTCGGCTTCCGCAGCATCCCCGTCGGCCGCGCCGGCAACAACGATGGCATCCGCGACATCAGCGTGCGCGAGGGCGATCTGGTCTACCGCGAGTCGTCGTCCAACGCACCGGGCACGTTTGAGGTCTTGGATCAGGGCGGCGAAACGCGCATCAACTGGTACTTCGAACCCGCCCTGGGCCAGAACACCTACACCTTCAGCTACATCGTCGATGGTGCGGTGCGCCTTGGCACGGAAGACGAGGGGTCGGGCGACCAGATTTTCTGGACGGTCATCCCCAGCGACGCTCCCGCGCGCATCGACAGCAGCCGCACGACCATCACCCTGCCCGAAGGCATCTACCCGCAGCGCTACACCGGCACCGACGACTACCTGGTCGAAGCGTACCTGAACGATGTGGCCACGTCCGACGTGCAGATCGCCGTCAGCCAGGATGAACGCATGATCACCTACGAGACGCTGCGGGCGCTGATGCCCGGCCAGAACCTCGACGTGCGTGTCCAGTTCCCCCACGGCCTGTTGCTCACGCCTACGCCTGCGTGGCAAGCGGCCGAACAGCGCGATGACGTGGTCGGCCTGGGTGTGCTGGCCCTGTCGCTGCTCTTGATGGTCGGCGGGCCGCTGGGCGTCCTGCTACTGTGGTATCTACGGGGGCGCGATCCGCAATTGGGCATCGTCGTGCCCGACTACGTCAGCGAGCCGCCCGATGCCCTGCCGCCGGCCATGGTCGGCGCGCTCGTCGACGAAAAAGTCGACATGCAGGACATCGTCTCCACCCTGGTCGATCTGGCCCACCGCGGCTATCTGACGATGGAAGAGAAACAGAAGCGCGGCTACGAGTACACTCGCACGGCCAAGCCCGACACCGACCTGCGCGCCTATGAGCGTACCTTCCTGACCCGCGTCTTCCGCGGCGAGGAGACGCGCTCGTTGAGTAGTCTGCAAAACAAATTCTACAGCGCCATCCCGGAACTGCGCCGGCAGATTGACGAGGCCATCGTCGCCGAAGGGCTGCTGCCGCGCGCGCCGCAAGGCGTGCGCACAGGCTACATGGTGCTGGCCGCCGTCGTGCTCGTTCTGGGCGTCGCCAGCCTGTTCATGATGGGCATCTTCCTGGGCAACAACGCCGGGCTGGCGTGCTTCCCGATGTTGGCCATTGTCGGCACGGCCATTGCCCTGTTCATCGCCGCCCGCCACATGCCGCGCAAGACGGCCAAGGGGGCGGAGGCGGCGGCCAAGTGGCGAGCGTTCAAGACCTACCTGAAGAACATCAAACAGTACGCCGACATCGAACAGTCGGGCGACATCTTCGACAAGTACCTGGCCTACGCCATCGCCTTCGGTCTGGAGCGGTCGTTCATCAACACCTTCTCACAATCGCCGACGACGCCCATTCCACCGTGGTACACCCCGTTCCCGACGATGGGCCATCCGATGGGCGGCGGCATGGGGCCGGTGGTCATGGGCAGTCCGCGCCCCGGTGGCGGCGGCACAAGCGGTGGTGGTCTACCGACACTGGGCGACATGTCCGGCGGACTCACCGGTGGCCTGGCCGGCATGTCAGCCGGGTTGACGCGGATGCTCAACAACGCCTCGTCGACGATGCGCAGCACGCCGCCCCCGGCCAACGCCGGCAGCACCGGCCGCTTTGGCGGTGGTGGCGGCTTCAGTGGTGGTTTTAGCGGTGGCTTCAGCGGTGGCTCGTCGGGCGGCGGCGGCAGTGCCGGCTTTGGTTAGGGATTAGGGGCTAGGGGTTAGGGATTAGGGAAAGAGTCTTGCTGGCCCCTAGTCCCTAACCCCTAATCCCTTCTTGTGGAGGGAGAATGGGCAAGAATCTGGGAATTGTACTGATTATCGGCGGCCTCGTCGTCGGGGGCATTATCGTAGCCCTGATGACGGTCTATCGCAACGAAGGCAGTCTGACTTCCGGCGCGGCGACGCTGGGTATCGTGCTGGGGCTGCTGGTGCTGTCGCTGCCGCAGTTGGCCTTCGGCGCGTTCCTGATGCTGCGCGGGCGGGAAGAAGCAGCCGTGGCCGCGACCGCCGGCAAACAGCGCCAACTACTGGGCATGGTCAAGGCCCGCGGCCAGGTCAACATCGCCGACCTGGCCCTGGAACTCCAGACGCCGCGTGACGACGTGCAGCGCATGATCTACGAACTGGTCAACATGGGCCTCTACAGCGGTTACATCAACTGGGCCGAAGGCACGCTCTACAGCAGCCAGGCCAGCGAGCTGCGCGAACTCGACCGCTGCAAGAACTGCAGCGGCCAACTGGAATTGGCCGGCAAGGGTGTGATCCGCTGCCCCTACTGCGGCACGGAGTACTTCTTGTCGTAACACGAGTAACGCGATTCTCCGGAATCGCGTCTTAGTAAGCGCGATTCCGGAGAATCGCGCTACACTAGGCGAAAGCCAGATAGGAGAATGACGATGACGGACGAAGTTCAGAATTTGTATGACATGATCGGCAGCGAGCGCGGGCCACTCAGCCGGCTGCTTAGCAAAATTCCTGGTTTCAGCGGCTACATGGAAAAGGAAAGCCGCCGCGACGCCGACCAACTGCTGCGCGATACCATCAGCGGCCGCCTGCAACAGACGCGGCTCGAGTTGGCCGCCGTCCAGCACGACCTGAGCCGCGACATCATCCTGGGCATCGAGTACGCCGAGCCGCTCGGCCGCGCCGATAACCTGTTGATGGGCCTGGCCAGCAAGATCAAGGACGCGCCCCAGGGGTACGCCGGTTTCTTCGACGCGGTTAAGGTCAAGGAAGAAGACCTGGCCCGTCTCTATGAGTTCGATGAGCTGATGCTCGGCCACGCGGAGCAAGCGGCCGCCGACGTCGCCGCCTTGCACAAGGCCGTCCACAGCAGCGGCGATCTGAACGACGCCATCTCGACCCTGAGCCACAACCTGCGCGCCGCCAACGAGGCGTTCAACTCGCGCCAGGAAGTGCTCAACCAGGTCAGCGTTGCCAACGTCGTCACCAAGGAAGACATTCAAGAGTAATGACAGGAGGTCGATAAGCGATGCCCAAGATACTGGACCGTGTAGCTGTTGAAGGTTGGGGACGCGACGAAGTCGTCCAGAAGTTTCCGCGCGGTGGGCTGGGCGACATCAAGCTCGGCTCGCAGTTGATCGTTAATCCCGGCGAGACGGCCGTGTTCGTGCGCGGTGGCGAAGCGCTGGGCACATTCGAGCCGGGGCGCTATACCCTGACAACCGAAAATATCCCTTTTCTGACCGATCTGTTCGAGAAGGGGCTGTTTGGCGGGGCCAATGTGTTCACCGCCGACGTCTATTTTGTCAAGACGACCGATATGACCCTGAAGTGGGGCACGGTCAACCCGGTCATCGTCGAGCATCCGCTGCGCATGCCGGGGGCCAGCGCCATCGTCGGCAACGGCACCTACGTCGTTAAGGTCAAGGAGCCGTGGCGCTTCCTGAACGCGATGGACGCCTTCCGCGAGAGCGTGCGGCAGCAGGACATCAAGCTCCGGCTCGACCCGATGCTGGCGGTCATGATCGCCGACAAGCTGAGCGAGCTGGCCGCAGCCAAAGACCTCGGCCCGGCGCAGCTCCAGTCCTTCACCAAGGACCTCAACGACCTGCTCGTGGCCCTGCTGCAAGAGGAGTTCGACGCCATTGGCATCACTCTGGTGACCTTCGCCATCAACATGAGCCTGCATCCGGACTCGCTGAAGGTCGTCACCAACATGGGCTACGGCACGAGCTACGTCCAGAAGCAGCAGGCCGACGCCCTGATGGCCGCGGCCAGTAACCCGTCCGGCGGTGCGCTCAGCGAAGTCGGCTTCGGCGCGATGGGTATGGCCGCCATGCAGCAGCAGCAAATGCAGCAACAGCAGATGCAGCAGCAGTGGCTCCAGCAACAACAGGCCGCTCAGGGCGCCGCGGCACCACCCCCACCACCGCCGGCGGCCGCCGGCAGCGCGGCCCCCATGCCCATGCCCGACGTGATGACGCCGGAGCAGGCGGCCGACTTCCTGCAGGTGACCGCGGCCGACGTCATCGCCGCCATCGACGCCGGCGAACTGAAGGCCAAGAAGATCGGCGCGGCCTACCGCATCAGCAAGGCCAACCTGGAAGCGTACCTGGCCGGCTAGGTTCGACTCATCGGCCCACAGCGCGATTCGTGCGAATCGCGCTGTGGGCAGGCGGCGCACGCAAGAATCACTATGTACAAGACCATCCTCGTCCCCCTCGACGGCTCCGACATGGCCGAAGCCATCCTGCCGCATGTGGAGGAAGTAGCCCGACTGTGTGGCGCGGCCGTCATCTTCCTGAACGTCATCGAACTGCCCCACATCATTCCGCAGGACAAGGGAGAGAGCTATACGGGCCTGCCCTATGTCACCGCCGCCGACGTCGAGCAACAGGGGCAGGAAGCGCGCCGTTATCTGGACGACTTGACCGCGCGCGAGGCGGCCAAGGGCATCACCACGCGCGGTCTGGTGGAGCATGGGCCAATCGTGGCCACCATCCTGCGCCTCGCCGCTGAAGAGTCGGCCGACCTGATCGCCATGGCCAGCCACGGTCGCGGCGGTCTGGCCGACGTGTACTACGGCAGCGTCGCCGCCGGGGTGCTGCAGCGCATCGATCGACCGCTGCTCATTGTCCGCGCTCAGAAGTAGACCCGAGGGCCACCCAAAGGCCCCTGACAAACGTTCCTTATGGTGTAGGGGCAGGTCTGAGACCTGCCCCTACACAATTACACACCATGTCCGCTAACTGGTTGTCTTCCATTCACCACGACGGATCCGACCGCTACGTCTCCAATCTCTACCCGCGCCTGGGCCAGACGGTGCGCCTGCGGCTGCGCGTGTCGCATCAAGCCTCGGTACACCGCGTCATTCTGCGTACACTGCCCAACGGCGAGCAACGCCTCAGCCCTATGCAGCGCGGGGCGACAGAACCGCCGGCCCAGTGGTGGGAGAGCGAGTTGCTCATCGATGAACCCTCGGTTCACTATCGCTTCATCATCGAAGCGGCCGACGGCATCTGGCACTACAGCGCCGCCGGGCTGTCGGCCCACGTGCCGCTAGACCGCACCGACTTTCGCATCCTGGCGGACTACGACTCGCCCGGTTGGCCGCTCGAAACGGTCTTCTATCAGATCTTCCCCGACCGCTTCGCCAACGGCGACCCATCGACCGACCCGCGGCCTGAGGAGTACGAGTATCGCGGCCATCGGCCGATGACTTATCCCTGGGAGACGCCGCCGCCGCCCGACCAGCTCGGCCCGCTCGTCTTCTACGGCGGCGACCTGCCGGGGATTGAGAGTCACCTGGAGTACCTGGCAGACCTGGGCGTCAATGCCCTCTACCTGAACCCCGTCTTTACCGCTCTCTCGAACCACAAGTACGACGTGACCGACTATAGCCATGTCGATCCCCACCTCGGCGGCGACGACGCCCTGGCCTCGCTGCGGCGGGCGCTCGACGCGCGCGGCATGCGCTATCTGCTCGACATCGTACCCAACCACTGCGGCTACTGGCACCCCTGGTTCCAGGCTGCTCTAGCCAACGCCGACGCGCTGGAGGCCGAGTTCTTCACCTTCAACAAACATCCCGACGATTACGCCAGTTGGCTGGGTGTATGGTCGCTGCCCAAGCTCAACTATCGCAGCCTTGAGTTGCGCCGCCGCATCTACGATGGGTCCAACGCTGTCTTCCGTCGCTGGCTCTTGCCGCCCTTCTCGGCCGACGGCTGGCGCGTCGACGTCGCCAACATGCTCGGCCGGCAAGGCGAGACGCAGCTCGGCCAGGAGCTTGGCCGGGCCATCCGCCGCGCCGTCCGCGAGGGGCGGCCCGACGCCTACCTGATGGGCGAGAACTTCTTCGACGCCACGGACCAATTGCAGGGCGACCAGTGGGACGGGGTCATGAACTACGACGGCTTCACCCATCCGCTGTGGAACTGGTTGCGTGGCTATAAGCAGGGCGCGCACGGCCTCGCCGAGCCTCTCCGTGGCCCGCGCTGGTCGTCCGAGACGATGGTCACCGCCTGGCAGAGCCGGCTAGCGGCCATTCCCTGGGTCGTGGCCTGCCGGCAGTATAACCTGCTCGACAGCCACGATACGGCGCGCATCCGCACCATCGTCGGCGGCAATGACGCGTTGCACCGCCTGGCCGTGGCCCTGCTGCTGACCTTCCCCGGCGTACCCGGCCTCTACTACGGCGACGAAATCGGCCTGACCGACCTGCCCCACGTCAAGCAGCGCGGCTGCATGGTCTGGGATGAGGCACGTTGGAACAAGCCATTGCGCGACTACCACCGCCAACTCATTCGCCTGCGGCGCGAATCGGTCGCCCTGCGCCAGGGAGGCTTCCAGGTGATACTGACGGAGGCCGACACCATCGCCTACCAGCGCGACAGCACGACCGAGCGCGTACTTGTCTTTGCCCACCGCGGCCAGCAGCCACGCCCGGCCGGTGGCTTGTCGCTGGCCCACGCCGGCGTGCCGGACGGGACGCACTTTGTCGACGTGCTCGGCGGGGAAGAAATACGCCTGCGCGATGGCGTACTACCCTTGCCGGAAGTAGCCCAAGGGGCGCTCATCCTGCGCCAGGTCGCCTAACATGCCGCTGCGCCTGCCGGTGGGAGTGGTCGCCCGCGCCTTCCACGCCCTCTATCACGAGGCTGCCTGGGGCTACGACGCTGTGGCCTGGGGCGTGTCGTTCGGTCAATGGCGGGCGTGGGGCGCGGCGGCGTTGCCCTATCTGATCGGGCCGCGCGTGCTGGAACTGGGTCACGGGCCGGGCCATCTGTTGGCGGAGTTGGCCGGGCGCGGCGGCGACGTCGTCGGCCTCGACCTATCGCCCCAGATGGGCCGGCTGGCCCGGCGGCGAACCCCGGCGGCGCGTCTGGTTCGCGCCCGCGCCCAGGCCGCGCCCTTCGCCGCCGGCTCGTTCGACAGCGCGCTGGCCGCCTTCCCCACGGCCTACATCACCGCCCCGGAGACGCTCGCCGCTATCTATCGCCTACTGCGGCCCGGCGGGCGGCTGGTCGTCGTGCCCGAAGCACGACTGGGCGGGCGCGGGCCGCTCATGGCGCTGGTCGAATGGCTCTACGCCATCACCGGCCAGCGCGGCGCGGCCGAGGAGAACCCGACCGCTCGCCTTGCTTTCTGGACGGCCGCGCTGGCCGGCCCCGGCTTTCACATTTCGCTACACGAAGAGATGGTCAGCCAAAGCGTTGTGACAGTCGTCGTCGCTGAACGCCCAGTGAGGCCCACTTGGGGAAGTGCACCGCACCTGATACAATTTGCCCTATGATCGAACCAGAACAGGCGACACTCGCCCCCCAGCGCGCCAGTCGAGGCGAGAAGTTGCTGCCCTTTCTCATCATGACCCTCGTCCTGCTGGCCGACCAGGCCACCAAGTATCTGGTCGAGACGCGCATCCCGCTGTATGGCGTCTGGGCGCCCTTTCCGGCGCTGGAAGGGATCTTTCGCGTCGTCCACACGACCAACACCGGCGCGGTCTTCGGCCTGTTCCAGGGCACGGGCATGTTCTTCGCTGGGCTGGCCGTTGTCGTCGCCGCGGCCATCATCTACTTCAACCTGACCCTGCCCGGCCATCAATGGCTGCTGCGCATCGCCCTCGGATTACAACTCGGCGGCGCGCTGGGCAACCTCATCGACCGGCTGCGCCAGGGGCACGTCACCGACTTCGTCGACACCGGCCCGTGGTTCATCTGGAATCTGGCCGACCTGGCCATTACCAGCGGCGTCATCCTGTTCGGCTTCGCCTACTGGCGCGAGATTCGCCGCGAAGAAGCGGCCAAACGCCTCGCCGAGCAAGCGACCGCCCCTTACGCCGACGTGACCGATTCGTCACCCCAGCCGTAGCCGCCTTATGGACTCAGACACCCGACAGGTCGTGCTGACACTTGAGGACGTCGGCGAGCGACTCGACCGCGCCCTAACCGCCGCCGTGCCGGAGCTATCGCGCATGCAATGGCAGCTGTCTCTTATACACATCTCCGAGCCCACGCGACCGTACTAGATCTCGTATGCCGTCTTCTGCTTGAAAAAAAAAAAAACACACAAATACAATGCATCTTCAACAGCCCATCTATCATCTAGAGACAGCACACACTCACTGCGCCACAACC
>CALLZA010000708.1 GCA_937858165.1 uncultured Ardenticatenia bacterium | reverse complement strand
CTATGATCCCCACCACCGCAGTCTACCCCCGCTCGCCCGGGCGGGAGCGTCAGTGGGTTAAAACGGGCAGCGGCGCCCCGCCCCGGCTCGGGCGAGCGGTTGTATACGACTACGCGAGGGCCGCCGCGCAGCAGCCGCGAGGCCATATTGCCGCCCATCCGACCCAGGCCGATCATTGCCAGTTCCATTGCCAACTCCTTTGTATAGCAGTCCCTTTTCTAGACAATCGCCGGTCACCTACGGTACGGTCAACACACTGTTGAGGCCGCCCGCGCTATCCGGCACACGGGCACGGTTGGATGGATCGAGCAGCCAGCGGTGACCATCGATCATGAACTTGTACTGATAGATGCCGGGCGGCAGCGAATCCTGATAGATGATCCACAGTCCCGGCTCCGTCTCGGTCGCCAGCAGCCCGGGTGTCTGCCACCCGTCCCAACTCCCTTCGATTGGCTCGACGCCGGCGTTGACCCAAGCCCGAATCCGGTTGACCGGCTGGGTCAGGTCGGGGTGCGGATAGAAGCCCGAGTCGAGCACGGCAACGGTGACGCCCTTGCCTGTATAGCGTGGGTCGGCGCGCATCCGCAGCGGCGTAGGCAGCGCGCCAAACGCGGCCGATGCATCCAACGGCCAGACGCTCTGCACGCTTTCGTAGAACGTGGCCGCGCCCTCCTGAATGAGGAGCAGCAGCAGTGCCTCCTGGATGCAGGCCACACACGCGCCCTGCTCCGCGGCCCATTCGGGGTGATCTTGTCGTAGCTGGTTGATGACAGCCTCGTTGGCCCAGTGGCTCTCCACCAGGTCCTGTTCACGAGTTGGTCGCCCACAGCGGGGACACAGCAGGTCACTCATCGTTGGCCAGTTTACCCGCAACAGCCGCCGGCGGCGAACGGCCCGCACCCCCATAGCGGAATGGTACACCGATGGCGCAAATTTCGCTGATGGACGCTGATCGGAAAATGGTCGTTGGCCTCCCCCCGTTCTCACACTACAATAGTCGCGTGACCCAACCACTTGCGCCCGGCCAACCCGCTCCGACGTTCAGTCTTACGGCTGTCGGCTCCGGTCGTGTTTTCCAGCCGGCCGATCATCTCGGCCGGCCGCTGTTGTTGCTCTTTGTTGATCACAACACCGGCCGCGCGTCCCAACCCATCGTCGAAACATTGCGGCGCCGCTACGCCGATCATCGCCAACTGGCGATCGCCGTAGTTGTTGACGTGCGCATCGTCCCGCGCCTGCTCCGGGGTATGGCCGAAGGCATGATGGAAAGCTCCTATCGCGAAGTTGCCGCGGCGCTACCGGATGGGTACGACGCTGCCGACCATCTTATCCTGTTACCGGACTGGTCGGGCGATGTCGTCCGCGCCTACGGGGTCGGCAACGTCAGCCGGGAGATCGCGCTGGTGTTCATTGGGCCAGATGGCCAGGTGCGGGCCGGCTACCACGGGCCAAACCCGGCCGCTCAGGCCCTGGAGATGGCCCGGGCGCTGCTGGACGATTGATCATAGGACACCATGCTCTATAATAGAGTAATATTTCATACTGTGGGCGGACCATGTAGGGTATTGCTCGCCTAGCCGGAGGACGCTGCCATGTCGAAGCATAAGGAAACAATGTCCAACGTAGACACGGCGTGGCTACAGATGGACCGCCCGACGAACCTCATGATGATCGCCAGCTTCATGACGTTCGATGAGCCGATCGACTACGAACGGCTGCTGGCGACCATCGAGCGCCGGCTGTTGATCTTCGACCGCTTCCGCCAGCGTGTGGTGCCGCCGCGCATCCCGTTTGGCAACTACGCCTGGGAAGACGACCCACACTTTGACATTCGCGCCCACGTCCATCGCGCCGCGCTGCCCGCGCCGGGCGACAAAGCGGCCTTGCAGGCGATGATGAGCGACATCATCAGCACGCCACTCGACCGCTCGCGGCCGCTGTGGCACTACTATTTGCTGGACGGCTACAAAGGCGGCTCGGTGATCGCCTGCCGGCTACACCACAGCATCGCCGACGGCATCGCGCTGATGCGCGTGCTGTTGTCGATGACCGACCTGACACCCGACGCGCCGCTGTCGACCGACCCGGTTGAGAAGGACGCGCCGGACAAAGAGCGCGGGCTGCTGAGCACGCTTGTTAGCCCAGCCACTTCGCTGGCCCGCACAACGTGGCGCACCACGGGCAACGTGGCCGACTTCGCCCTGCACCAGAGCATGGAGACGTTGCGCGATCCCTGGCGACTGGTCGACGTGGCCAAGGTCGGCGCGGGCAGTGCGGCCCGGCTGGCCAAGATGGTGTTGCGCACGCCCGATCCGCAGACGCCTTTCAAGGGGGAACTGGGTATCCGCAAGGCCACCGCCTGGTCTGACCCGCTACCGTTACCGGACGTAAAGGCCGTCAGCAAGGCGCTTAATGGCACAGTCAACGATGCGATGATGAGCACCGTGGCCGGGGCGTTGCGCCGTTACCTGCAAGACCACAACTTCCCTGTTGACAACCTCAACATCCGCGCTTTGGTGCCGGTCAATCTGCGGCCGCTGGACGAGCCACTGGAACTGGGCAATCGCTTTGGGCTGGTCTTCCCCACCCTGCCCATCGGCGCGGCCGACGTCCACGAGCGCTTCATCGAGACGCGCCGCTTCATGAATGAGATCAAGGACTCGCCCGAGGCCGTCGTGGCCTTCAGCGTCTTGCAGGCGCTGGGTATGACGCCGACCGACATCGAGAGCCTGTTCCTGACCTTTTTCGCCACCAAGTCAAGCATGGTGCTGACCAACGTCCCAGGGCCGCAGGTGCAGCTCTATCTGGCCGGCAGCCCCTTACGCGAAATCATGGCCTGGGTTCCCCAATCGGGCGGACTGGGCATGGGCATCAGCATCCTCAGCTATAACGGCGGCATTATGGTCGGCGTAACGACCGATGTTGGTCTTGTGCCCCATCCCGAGGAAATCATCAGCAACTTCTACATCGAGTTTGAGGCCCTGCGCCAGTTGGCGGCCGACATGCAGGCGCGGTCACTACATTCGTAACGCGGAATTAGGGAAACTGCCATCGAAAACAAGTAGCGTCGATGGCAGTTTCCCAATTTGTCATCTTACGTGAAAGAGGTAGTCCCCGCCACATCCCCCCACTCGGCCTACCGCGCCCGTCCGCCCATCTATCGTTAACGCCAATCTGGCATCGGCCAACGATGCGGCCCTGACCAAACTATCGCCCGACCTGCCGCTAGTGGCCGGCAACTGAGTCCAGCGCTAGACTAAGCTCCAGGCCCGGCTGACTAACGGCCGGGCCTGGAGTCCCTTATGCGACCACTTAACGGCGTCGATCTAAAACGCTTCGTTCGCGATTACCGCCGCGCCAACAAGCCCCGGCGCGATCTCGTCGCTGTGCTGCAAAGCGTCGAGTACCCGGCCAACGTCGGCTCTATCTTTCGCCTGGCCGACGGCGTGGGGGTCAGCGAGTTGGTGCTGACCGGCATCACGCCGACGCCACCCAACGCGACGATCGACAAGGTCGGTCGCTTCAAGAGCCTGCGCCTGCCCTGGCGCTATGAGGCTGATCCCGTGGTCGCCGTCGAAGGACTGAAGGCAGGCGGCTATCAGGTCGTGGCCGTCGAGTTGACGGATGACGCTGCGCCCTATCACCAGTTCGAGTACGGGCCAAAGGTCGCCCTCGTCGTGGGCCACGAAGACCACGGTGTGACCCGGGCGACGCTGGCGGTTTGCGACGCGGCCGTCTTTGTGCCCATGTATGGTAAAGGACTATCGCTCAACGTCCACGTCGCTCTGGCGGTGGTGCTCTACCACCTTCGACACGGCTCTCCATCGGACTGACTTCGCTCGACAATTCACTTCTTGCGCATCCGTGCCGGTCGGGGTATACTCACAGGTAGAAGTGCGGGATAGTACAACAATTAACCGGAGCGTGTCGTCATGAAGATCTCCTGCCTGCAAGACAATCTGGCCAAAGGGTTGAGCATCGTCGGTCGCGCGGTCAGTCCGCGTTCGACACTGCCGGTGCTGGGCAACGTGCTGCTGGCGGTGGACAACGGCCGCCTGAAGCTGTCAGCGACCAACCTGGAGATCGTCATCACCTGCTGGATTGGCGCGACAGTGCAGGACTCCGGCGCGACGACCGTCCCGGCGCGAACCTTCAGCGAGTTGGTCAACAATCTGCCGGCGGAACGCGTTGATCTGTCACTCAACAAGACGACGGAGACGCTCCACGTCGCCTGCGGCAGGGTGCAGGCCAACGTGAAGGGCATCAACGCCGACGAGTTCCCGGTCATCCCCGAACCCGACCAGGAGAACCGCGTGCGCATGGAGCCGGCGGTGCTGAAGCGGGTCATCTCGCAAGTGGCCTTCGCCGCGGCGACCGACGACTCGCGGCCGTCGCTGACGGGCGTGCTGACCAGCTTCGAGGGCAACCGGGTGATGATGGCCGCGACCGATGGCTTCCGCCTCTCGGTGCGGTCAGCCCACATCGCCGGCTACGTCGAGAAGCCGTTCAGTGTCATCATTCCGGCGCGGGCCCTAAATGAGGTGGCGCGCATCCTGTCCGACGATCTGGAGGCGGTCTACATCTCCATGCCCGCCGGGCGCAACCAGATCATCTTCGATATGGACAACGCGCTGTTGGTGTCGCAACTGATCGACGGCAAGTTCCCCGACTACCAGCCGATCATCCCGTCGCGCCACAACACGCGCACGGTGCTGAACACGGCCGAGTTCGCCAAGGCGTGCCGGACGGCCGACATCTTCGCCCGCGAGAGTAGTAACACGGCGCGCGTCGCCGTGGAGCCGGGGGATGGGTTATCGGCGGCCTATGCCACCGTTGCCGCCAACAGCAAGGAGACGGGCGACAACGTGGCCCAGGTGGACGCCAGTGTCGAGGGGATGCCGATCGAGATCGCCTTCAACGTCAAGTTCATGTCCGACGCGCTGAGCGTCATCGAGACCCCGCAGGTAGCGCTGGAGACGACAAACGCCAACGAGCCGGGTGTTCTTAAGCCCGTCGGCGATAATGACTTTGTGCATATCATTATGCCGATGAACTTCAACAGATAGGGACTCGTGGTTAGTGACTAGAACTAGACACTAACCACTAACCACTAACTGATCCAGCACCGTCTTATACAACGTATCCGCCCGCAAATCCTCCAGTGTGTGGCAGGGGGCGCTGAGACTTTCGGCCAGCAGGCGGGCCAGCCCCTGGTCGAAGGCGGCGTGTTCCATGTTGATGACCACCGAACGCACGTCCGTTTCGGCAATGAGTTCGGCGATTTTGTGCGCCTCCTGCTGGGGCGGCAGGTCGGTCATGCTGACGTTGCCCGCGCCGTCGGTCAACAGGATCATCAGCGGCAGTACATCGGGGTGGCTGTACGCCTCTTGCCGGAAGACCTGATAGGCCAGGTAAAGCCCGGCCGACAGCGGCGTCTTGCCGCCGACGGCGATATCCATCAGCGCCTTGCGCGCCAGTTGTACCGAGTTGGTCGGCGGCAGCACCAGATTGGCGTCGTTCTTGTTGAAGACGATGAGGCCGACGCGGTCGCGCCGCTGGTAGGCATCGGTCAGCAGCGACAGGATGGCCCCTTTGGTGGCCTCCATGCGCTCAGCCACGGCCATACTCCAACTGGCATCGACGACGAACAGGATGAGGTTGGCCGAACGGCGGACGCGCACTTTCTCGCGCAGGTCGCTCTTCTCCAGGGCTAGCGCCAGGCGGGTGCGGTCGCGGCGAATCTGGTGGGGGGCGGCGGCGCGGAAGGTGGCGTCGAAGGCCAGGTCGCGCACCTTGTCCCCCTTGGGCAAGCGCGACTGGATGTAACGTCCGCGCTTGCGCTCCGTCTTGGTAACCGAGCGGCGACCGGCCTGCTTGCGCGTCAGGCGGTCGAGTTGGGTGTCGAGGCGGCGGGTGGTGAACTCCTGCTGGCTGGCGATCTTCTGTCCGCCCTCCCACCAATGCCCCTCTTGGGGGGTGGTGGGCACGGACTGCGGCCCGGCTTCGCGCTGGCTGACGTCGGCCCCCTCAGGCGACGCTTCTTCCTCGCCTAAGGCTTTTTTTTTCCTGCGGCGGCCGATTCGGCCTCTTCCTCGCGCTCTCCCGTGTCGCTGACGCCCATCTCGCCCTGCACCTCTTCCAGCCGTTCGGACAGATCGCCGGCCGACAGGGCCGAATCGTGAAACAGGCGACCGCGGATGCGATGCGGCAGCGCCAGCTCGGCGGCCAGGATGATGTCTTCGTCCGTGACGCGGTCGCGCCCTTGCAGGGCGGCGTGGGCCTGCGCCCCGCGCAGGATGACCAGATCGGCGCGGTGGCCGTCGACGTTGAGCGACGACACCAGCCCGGCGATGGATAGCAAGTCACGGCGGGAATAGCGTACGAAGTTGACCATGTCGCGGGCGTGAGCGATGCGCTCGGACAACTCGCGCTCGCTCGCGGCCCATTGGCGGCGGAAGCCGTCGGGGTCGACCTCAAAGGCGATGCGGCGCTCGATGATGGCCACCCGCTCCTGGGTATCTTCCAGCCCCTCGATCTGCACGGAGAAGGCGAAGCGGTCGAGCAGCTGGGGCCGCAAGTCCCCCTCTTCGGGGTTCATCGTGCCGACGAGGATGAACTTCGACGGGTGGGAAAAGCTGATGCCCTCGCGCTCGACGATGTTGACGCCCATCGCCGCCGCGTCGAGCAGCAGGTCAACAACGTGGTCATCGAGCAGGTTGACTTCGTCCACATAGAGCACGCCGCGGTTGGCCGAAGCCAGGATGCCCGGCTCGAAGTGCTTCTCACCCGACTTGATGGCCTTCTCGATGTCGAGCGTGCCGACGACGCGATCTTCAGTGGCGCTGACGGGCAGGTCGATGAACGGCGTCTGGCGAATCTCGGTCGCCAACGGGTGATCGTCATAGCGGGCATGGCTGTCATCGCTCCACTCATCCGGCCGCTCCGGGTCACAGTTGTAGCGGCTGCCGGCCAGCACGGTGATGTCCGGCAATAGGGCGGCCAGGGCGCGGGCAGCGGTGGATTTTGCCGTGCCGCGTTCGCCGCGAATGAGTACCCCGCCGATGCGGGGGCTGACTGCATTGAGGATCAGGGCGCGCTTCATGCGCTCCTGGTTGACAATGGCCGTGAATGGAAATACCGCGCGACGTGCCATGAGACGATTCAACTCCAATGATTTCGGGGACGATTGGGGGTTCCCCTCGCTACTCACTTTGTCGATTATAGCCCAGGGGGCACAGAATGGCACGCTGATTGGCGCCGGTTTTCGCCGATCAGAATCAGCGGTCTTGACCAGCGTGCCACGCTTCAGCCTGAAGTTGCCGGATAGACGCGAATTGGGACAATGGAACCGTACTTACCGACCAAGGATCATCAGCCTTATGAATCGCTTCCTGCGCGCTTTGCTCATCATTGTCCTAATCATTGCCGCCGTGCTGGTTGCCGCGGCCGTGCTGACACCGCCCGCGCCTGACTTTGTCTTCTTCGAGTCGGAGCGTCCGATGGTCATCGCCCACCAAGGCGGCGAGGGGCTTCGGCCCAGCAACACACGTATCGCCTTCGAGAATGCCGTGGCCCTGGGCGTCGACGTGCTGGAGATGGACGTGCACGGCACCCGCGACGGCGCGCTCGTCCTCATCCACGACGATACCGTAGATCGCACAACCGACGGCAGCGGCCGGGTCAACGACTTCACCTTGGCGGAAGTGCAACAACTGGACGCCGGAGAGTATTGGACGCCTGACGACGGCGCAACCTACCCCTATCGCGGCCAGGGCGTGCGCATTCCGACGCTGGAAGAGATCATCACTGCCTTCCCGCAGATGAAGTACAACATCGAGATCAAGCAGACCGAGCCGTCCATCGCCGCGCCGCTATGCAACCTGCTGCGCGCTCATCGTCTGACCGACCGGGCACTCGTCGCCTCCTTCCACCCTACGGCGATGAATGAGTTCCGCGCCGCCTGCCCCGAAGTAGCAACGTCCATGGTCGAGGACGAGATTCGGCCGTTCTTCATTCTGAACACGGTGTTCCTGGGCGCGCTCTATCGCCCACCGGGAGCAGCCTTCCAGGTACCGGAGTACTCCGGCAATCTGCACGTACTGACGCCGCGCTTCGTCCGCGGGGCGCACGGCAACAACGTCGCCGTGCACCCATGGACCATCGACGACCCGACCGACATGGCCCGCTTTCTGGATATGGGCGTGGATGGGATTATTACTGATCGGCCGGATTTGATGCTCGAACTGCTGCGAACGCCAGCGGATTGAATAGAGACGAACAACACCCTAAGGCCGCACGTCTCGCCCCACCGCCTGGGCGATGGCCTTCATCTCCTGCACCAGCTTGGCGAACTTCTCCGGCTTAAGGGATTGCGCACCGTCGGACATCGCCTCGTCCGGGCGGGGGTGAACCTCGACGATGATCCCATCCGCCCCAGCAGCGATGCTGGCTTTGGCCGCCGCGGCAACGTACTCCCACTTGCCCGTGGCGTGGCTGGGGTCGGCCACAACGGGTAGGTGCGAAAGCTGCTTGGCGACGGGGATGGCATTGATGTCGAAAGTGTTGCGGGTGTAGGTCTCAAAGGTGCGGATACCGCGTTCGCAGAGCATAACCCGCGTGTTGCCGTGGCTCAGAATGTACTCGGCACACATCAGCCACTCTTCGATCAGGCTGCTCATGCCGCGCTTGAGCAAGACGGGGTGCTGCGATTCGCCGGCGGCGTGGAGCAGGGCGTAGTTCTGCATATTGCGCGCACCGATCTGCAACACGTCGGCGTATTCACACACCAGCGGCACCAGTCCCGGTTCCATCACCTCAGTGACAATGGGCAGGCCGGTGATCTCGCGCGCCTCGGCCAGATACTTCAGCCCCTCCTCGCCCAACCCCTGGAAGGCGTAGGGGGAGGTGCGCGGTTTGAACGCGCCGCCACGCAAGACGTGGGCGCCGGCCTCTTTGCAGGCGATGGCCGTTTCAATGATTTGGGTGCGGCTCTCCACCGAGCACGGCCCGGCCATGATCATGATCTCATCGCCGCCGATGGTGTGGTTGCCCAGCGGGAAGACAGTGTCGCTGGCCTTGAACTCGCGGCTGGCCAGCTTGAACGGTTTCAGAATGGGCACAACGCGCTCGACACCGGTCATGAGCTCGATCTGCTCGCGGTTGATCACCCGGTCGTTGCCGATGATGCCGATGATGGTACGCTCTTTGCCCTCTGAGAGGTGGACTTTGAAGCCCAGGTCTTCGGCGCGGGCAATCACGGCCGACTTGTCGCGCATGGTGGCGTTCGGGTTCATAATGACGATCATCATTCAATCCTCTTTTTATGTAGGTTCCAGGGGCCAGGTTCCAGGGGCCAGGGAAGCGCGCGCTTCGCTGGCCCCTGGAACCTGGCCCCTGGAACCTAAATCTGTGGTGTCTGTTCTTAGAGTGTCATAGCCAGGAACTTGACCGCCGCCTCGACCTGGGAGATCTGGCGCGGGCGCACGGGAGGGATATTGCCGCGGTCGGGGCGCAGCGATTTGGCGTCGCGCAGGTAGACGTGGACGATCTCCTCGTTGGTCTTGTGCGTGTTCCAGTGGATAAGGACGCGGATGCACTTTTGCAGGCCAGTCGGCACGGCCATCTCGTGGCCACACATGAGCGCCAGGTCGAACCAGCCCAGTTGGCGGGCGGCGAAGGCTGGGTAGGTAGCGGTCAGGTCGGGCGTCGTCGTGAAGTAGACGCTGGCGATATCTTCAACGCGCATGTCATTGGCCCGCAGGACGGCCTGCAACAGTTCGCGCGTGGCCTCGAGAATCTCGTCCTGGTCATCATTCCTGACGGTAATGGCCCCGCGCACGCCTCGACAGACCATCGGCCGCGTCCGCCCCGCCCCGTCACTCTGTCCACTGTCGCCCGCCTTCGCTGTGGTCATGATTCCTATTCTCCTTGATGCTACCGAAAGGCAATAAAAAACGCGGCCTCATCAGCCGCGTCTTGTCTCGTCTTGGGGTTTCTTCCGTTCGGCTTATGCTTTGCAGGCCGCGGCAGTCCCTCCCGTTCGCAACAAGTGCGGCTGGGGGATGTCGCTAAAATAAAAGTAAAAGCCGAAGCAATTGGTAAGCAACCCGTTCATGTTGGCAGCATCATAGCATGACACAGAGAGGGCGTCAAGCGATAGAGAAGAGAAACCTCATTCCAACTGTGCAGACCTATGGCTCAAGCTCCTGCGGCACGCTGATGGGGAAAGCGTAGTTGGGAATGAGATCGATCGTGCGGCGGTAGGCTTCGCGCAAGGTATCGCCGGGCGGGAAGTAGCCGCTGAGCATCTCCTGCAAGACGATGGAGATGGTAAACTCCTCGTAGAGTCGGGTCAGCAGTGCACCGTGCCCCTCGCGAATCCCCCAGCGCGGCGCGGCAGCGATGCCATCGCGCAGGCGGGCGACCGTCTCCGCCCCATAGATGTCGGTCAGGCTCAGCTCGCTGCCGGCCACTGGCTGCGTACCCCAGGCGTCGATGGTGGTGCGTGGCTCTTCGACCGTGCCCAGCCGCAGCGGCACCTTGCGCTCCGGGTTGACCGCCAGCC
>CALLZA010000707.1 GCA_937858165.1 uncultured Ardenticatenia bacterium | reverse complement strand
TCTCTTAGTGATGCGTGTATGATCGGTGTATTGGTGCATCATGGTGTCTCTCCATCTGTTGTTCAGTCTGGTTGTTTTTTTTTTTTCAAGCAGAAGACGGCATACGAGATCTAGTACGGTCTCGTGGGCTCGGAGATGTGTATAAGAGACAGCTCATGCCACTTCGCGCCGGATTCGACGAAGACATCAACGGCGTCCCCCAGGGCTGGGCCGAATTCCTGACCACGGCGGAGGCCATTCCCGACTACTACGGCACACAAAACGCCATCTGGAATTACATCAAGCGCGGCCGGTGTTGCCTTGTCTACACCTATGAAAACGAACCAGCCTCACATATCCCTGTCAGTAGCTTCATCATCCAGGAGATAGAAGACAGCATCCAGGAAGGTGGGCAGTTGAGCATCCGCATCGCCGGCCCGAGCTTTATGGAGGAACTCAACGGCCGCAAGGTCTTCCAGCCGATTGGGCAGGTCGAATTGAGAACAGCCCTGCTTCAGACGGCCGTCAAGTCGCCCCGCAACACCACTATCAACCAGAACGTCAGCCCGGGAGCGACCAGTATCAACGTCGCCAGCACCACCGACATCAACGAAAGCGATGAAGTGCGCTTCAACGCCGATAACGGCGCGCAATACATCCTCCGCGTCACGAGCATCGACGGCAACAAGCTCTCCGTCAGCGGCCGGATCACCGACACCGTAACCCAGCCCAAAGCCGTCCTATTCCGCACCAGACGGCTTACCCTTGACCACCCGGAGTACTTCGCCGAAGACGACCGCGTTGGCCTGTATCTCACCGGCGGCGGGCTGCCCAACTTCTACACCGTCGAAAGCATCGCCGACCCGGAGCCGGAAGCGGAGGACCCAACCCGCTACATCTACCTGAAGACGGGGATCAACGGCGCAGCCGCCGCCGGGGCCGAACTCTTCAAACACGATTACTCCACGCCAACGTCGCAAGACATTGCCATGGCCATGCGCGATGTTCTCCAGGCCAACGGCGGCAAGTGGGAGTTGACCATCCAGCCTAACCGGACGACACAGACTTCCCAAGCGCCCAAAGGGGCCGCCATCCTGGCCGGCCTCCCACAGATTGCCAAGGGCAACGGCGAGACCTTCCCGCCGAGCCGCCGCCCCGTCATAGGCCTACCCGCCCGCCACCCGCCATGGATACA
>CALLZA010000706.1 GCA_937858165.1 uncultured Ardenticatenia bacterium | reverse complement strand
CGTTCCGTCCTCCCCCCCCTCAAGGTGGTTTGGCCCGGCGCCGGCGGTCGGGGCCGGATTCCACTCGGCCTCGCCCAGCGGGCCGTCGGCCTCGAAGACGGGCCGCAACACGTGGGCGGGCAGGATGCTGTGCCAGAGCGTCGCCAGCCAGGGGGCGAACGGCTCAGTGAAGGTGACGACGATCGTCTGCGCGTCCGGCGCTTCGATGCTCTCGACCTGGTCATAGGGGTAGGTCGAACTGACTGTGTTGCCCGGCGCGACGTTCATCTCGTAGGTGAAGATGAAGTCATCGGCCGTGATCGGCTCACCGTCGGACCAGACGATGTCGTCGCGCAATCTGAAGGTCAGCGTGCGGCCGTCCTCGGAGATGCCGCCGTTCTCGGCCGAGGGGATTTCCGTCACGAGGACGGGGATCGGCTCCAGGTTTTCGTCAAAGTTCCAGGCCCAGGTGTTCCACAACGAATAGGTGATGGTGGAAAACCACATGCTGGTATAGAGTGGGCTGAGGGTATCGAACTCCTGCGTCCAGATGAACGTGGCGATCTGGCGGTCGCCTTCTTCGGCGACCGGCTCCTCAGCGGCCGGCTCCTCGGCCGCGGGTTCTTCGACGGCCGGTTCCTCCACCGCGGGTTCTTCGGCGGCCGGCTCCTCGGTAGCCTGGACTTCGGTCGTGCCGCTGGGGCCGGTACAGGCGGCCAGGGCGAGACTCAATACGAGCAACAGGGCCAGCAGCGCCGGCCATTTGATCTTGGACATTTCTCTTCTCCTCCACTGTTGGGCAAACCAATTGACGGACTGTTTATCGGCTGGGTACGTCTGTGTAGCGGGTAGGGCACCACCTCCCATGTCGGCGGGATAGGCGTAGGGTATGCGGTTGGCGCGGGATTCGAGAGAAATGCGCGCGGGCGAGAGTCGGCCGCCGCGGGGGCGGTCGCGTTCTGGCGGGGGGTGGCTCCGTAGACGGCGCGCTTCAGATGCATGATGTCAATATTCGCCGGACAATCGGCCAAGTGGGGCACATTGTAACGGGGTGGACAGGGTATGTCAAAAGCGCAGGAGGGGCGCGGCCATGTCGTAGACGGCGGCGGCGAAGGCCAGCACACGCTCCTCGCCTCGCGGGTCGTCGCGCAGGGTGGCATAGGGCAACATGGCCCCTTGCCAACCCTCGGTGTGCCAGCTTGCGCCCTCCGGCAGCGCGCGGCCGAGCAGTATGTCGCCGTCGAACGGCCAGGGATTGGAGTAGAAGTAGGAGTCGTCGTCTTCTTCGCCGGGGAAGAAGCCGAGGTTGAGTTGCGCCGGCAGTTCCTTCGTCTGGCCGCCCTCCTCGCTGCGCGCCACCCGCGTGCCGAACCACTCCATGGCCAGGTCAAAGCCGTGGGGCCAGAACTGCACCGGGCCGGTGTTGCCGGTCAGGTTGGCGCGGTGCTTCTTTAGCACGCGATCGGCCTTCACCAGGGCGGTGAAGAAGCGCCCGGCAGCGTCGCGGTTGTAGACGCCCGGCTCATCCGAGGCGAAGCGTGCGCGGTCATAGTCGCCGTGCAGCCCGGCCTCGGCCGCGGCGGCGATGAGACGCTCGCCCATGGCCGTGCCGCTCAGCCCCGCGTCCAGCGGCAGCGCCCACTCGCCACCGCCGCTTGTCCACAAGATGAGTTGGCCTGCCAACAGGTCTAGCCGTCCGGCCAGAATGCCGCCGCCGGGCAGGGGGATGTTGTCGCTTTGCAGGCCGCTGGGCGTCACGCGCAGGCTGATGTGCCACCAGTTGGGGTGGGCCACGCCGTGGACGCGGGCCAGCCCGCTGAGGGCGCGGCTGTAGAGTTGCAGCGTCCGCCGCGTCGGGCCAAAGCCGTCGAGAGTTGGGAAGGGCATGTGGGGCCTCCTGTCGAGTTTTGCCAAGCGTTGGAATTATAGGAGGCAGAGAGCGGGGGGCAAGCGGCAAATGCAAAGTCCTCAGCCGGGGTGCGGACTGGGCGAGGACAATGGATGTTTTTGGTCTTGTGCCTGCTTAACGCGCGTCCGATACCAGGCTACGGTCTCGCGGATGGCCGTCTGATGGGGTGTAGGCCCGGCCATGCCTTTGAAGGTGGCCCGGAAGTCGCTGTCGTCCACGACAAACGGCTCGACGAATTCGTACATCATCTCTTTCATCTCCCGCGCCTCCGGCGAGAACAGTCCGGCGAGCGTCATGAGTAGCGGCCCGGCTACTCGAAGCTTCACCGGCTGCCCGGTCGCCTGACCCACCATTTCCGCAAAGTGGCGTGTGCTGACCGTTGGCGCGCTCGGCACGTGCCAGGCGCGGCCAAAGGCTGCCTCATGCTCACTGAGCGTGACCAGCCCGCGGGCGAAGTCGTGAATATAGGTATAGGTGTGGGGCAGGCTGGGGTTGCCCATGACGTTGATCGGCCGGCCGACCAGCGCCGGCTCAAAGAACAACTCGCCCACCGCCGAGCCTGTGACGCGCGGCCCGTAGAAGTCGGCGGCGCGGCCGATCGCCGCGACGATACGCCCCTCGCGATGCGCTGCCAGAACAAACGTCGCCATCGCCGCCCGCGTCCGCCCCTTGCGGTCTGTGGCGGCATAGGGTAACGCCTCGTGGATCGATGCGCCGTGATGAGGGCCGTACATGTACAGGTTGTCGCCCATCACCAGTCGCGGCCGCGCGCCGTCGGTGTTCAACCGGGCCAGCCCTTCAACAATGCCTGTCGTGATGGGCGGAAACTTCTCCACCCACTCATGGTACGCGGGCTGGGCGCAGTGAAAGACCTGTCTCTTATACACATCTCCGAGCCCACGAGACCGTACTAGATCTCGTATGCCGTCTTCTGCTTGAAAAAAAAAAAACAGACATAAACTGTACCACTATCACTGTGGAGAACATCAATCTGCGACTACAACAGATTATACAGATAGACGAGATATGGGTCGACATAATTGTCATACGAACACAACACTCGCTGACACACTACAATCAAGCTAGCGAGCAATC
>CALLZA010000705.1 GCA_937858165.1 uncultured Ardenticatenia bacterium | reverse complement strand
TCTGTTAGGTTAGTCTGTCTTGCTTGTCAATGGTCGTTTTCTTTGTTTTTTTTTTTCAAGAAGAAGACGGCATACGAGATCTAGTACGGTCTCGTGGGCTCGGAGATGTGTATAAGAGACAGCTTCAGGGCCAGCGCCGTGTGCGTCTCGCCGATGAACGGCAGGCGGCCGGTCAGCAGTTCAAACATCACCACGCCGATGGCGTAGACGTCTGAGGCGGGACTGGCCGCTTGGCCGGCGGCCTGTTCCGGCGAGAAGTAGTGGGGCGTGCCCCAAATCTGGCTGTCGGCCGTGTGCTGCGTGGCCTCGCTCAACGCGCGGGCGATGCCGAAGTCGGCCACCTTCACCCGATCATCGCGGGTGACCAGGATGTTCTGCGACTTGACGTCGCAATGCACCAGATTGGCCCGGTGGGCATAGCCGATACCGGCGCAGATCTGGATCGACAGGTCGAGGGCGCGGTGGACGGGCAACGGCTGTCCCTGTTGGTTCTGTAAGCGCACCAGCTGTTTCAACGTGCGGCCGTCAACGAACTCCATGACGATAAAGTGACGGTCACCATCCTGGCCGATGTCGTGGACGGTGACAATGTTGGGGTGCGACAGATTGGCCGCTGAGTGGGCCTCGCGTTGGAAACGGCGTAGAAAGCCCTCGTCGTCGGTCAGATTCTCGTTAAGGATCTTGATCGCCACAATGCGACCGAGGGAGAGGTCCTGGGCGCGATAGACGACCGACATGCCGCCGCTGCCGATGCGATCGATGAGGCGATAGCGGCCGTTAAGAACGACTGGGTCTGCTGCCATGATATGATTGTAAAGCGGACGCGCCCTGGCCGCAAGCGCGCTTAGCCTGCGTATAATGTAGGCTGGCCGGCGACCACTTTTCTTAAAACGAACTAGGCTTCAATCGTTAGGGCGCGGGCGAAGCGACCGGCGTGGCGGTGACGATGCCCGGCGGCGGTTCAGCCGTGGCGGTCGGCTGGGCGGTGGCCAGCGGCGTGGCCGTGACGACGACCGGCGGCGGTTCAAGGGTCGGCGCGACCGTCGTCGGTCGGGGGGTGGGCGATGGGGTAACAGTCGGCCCGGCAGGCGTGGCGGTCACAATGGCCACCGTTGGCAGCGGCGTGGGCAAACTGGGGTCGGCAGCGAAGGCGATAGCGCGACGCTCGCTCTCGGCCAGCGTCACTCCCAGACCATCTTCCAGGCGCACCAGCCACTCGTAAGCCGTCGGCGACGCGCCGCCGGGACCAAGGGTGCTCAACGCGTCAGCTGACAGGATGTAGCGGCTGCCGTAGACCGGCGCAGTCACGCTGCCCAGGGCCACGGCGCGATTGCCGACCATCACGTAAACGGTGAAGCGCTGCCCCGCGGCCAACGGCTGCGGCCACAGCCAACTGTAATTGATGACCTCCGTGTCCAGACTGCTGTGTGGCGTCGACGGTTCCAGCAGGCGCAAAGTGGCCCGCACCGGCGCGCCATAACTGACACCGAACTCGGCCGTCCAATGCCACACATTCTCGGTGTTGTAATCCTCAACGTAGCCAACGCCCACGTCGGTAGCCGCCCGGCTAAGCAGAAGCACGCGATGGCTGTCGCTGTTCATCCAGAACTCCACCGCCAGCCGCGGCTCGGCGAAGCCCCAGGCCGTGGCCTCGCCGGCATAGCCGCCGCCGTAGCCGCTGCGCAACAGGCGTTCGGCCGACGTCGTGCCGTCGGAACCGGTGTGGGCGTCGGCCGGAAAAAGCGACTTGTCCTGGGCATGGCCCTGAGCCGCGGCGCTCAACTCGTAGCCATAGGCCAGGGGCGGCAGCGTAAACTGGGCGCGGGCGGCATTGATATAGGCGTAGAGCTGCTCGGCGGCCGTCGTGCCCGTTGTGAAGGCGATAGGCTCCATTACAAACGCCTGGCTCAGACTCGTGACCACCGGATCGAGATCGGTCACGGCGGCCGTGTCAGCGCTGAGGCCGGCGACAGCGTTGCCCGCCTGATAGGTCATCAGCGGTAAGAAGAGCGACGTCAGGCCGGCGTCAACGCGCACCCAGCGGCCAAGCTGGGTCTGGCCAAAGCCGTTGTCGGCTACCAGCGTCACGTAATAATCGCCCGGGCGACGATAGAGATGGCTGACAGTTGCCCCTTCGTGGTGGCGGCCGTCGCCCATGTCCCACAGGAAGCGCGTCGCGCCGTCGGCCGCCGTCGCCTGGCCAGTCAGGGGTTGGCCGACGGCCGTCTGCTCGCCGATGACCATCTCGGCCAACGGCGGCTGGCCGACGGTCACGTCCCAGACCGCTTCAGAGCGGCCAAAGGAGTTCTCGATGGTCAGGCGGATACGATAGACGCCGCCCTGGCGATAGGCGTGGATCGGCTGCTGCTCACCCATGAGCGTTGTGCCATCGCCGAAGTCCCAGAAGACGGTTAGCGGCGGCTGGCCACCACTGTTGTTGATGAAGGTGACGGGCTGGGCGATGGCCGGGGCGTCGTCGTCGGGCCGGAAGCTGGCCACTGGGTCGGGCAACACCGTGACGATGGCGCGCCGGGCGATGACCCCGGCCGGGTTGGCGACTTGCAGCGTCACTTCGTGCTGCCCGGCGGCAGGGAAGACGACGACGGGATCGGCCAGTTCCAGACGGCGGCCGTCGCCCAAGTCCCAGACGGCGCTCAGCGGGCCGGGGCCGGCTACGTCGGCCTGTAACTGGATTGGCTGGCCGACGGCAACGGTGTTCTGGGGCAACAGCTCGCCGATGAGGGGCGGGATGCCCAGCCACAGCGGGGCGGCGGCGGTGTGTTCGCTGCCTTGGTGGCGCAAAAGGGCGGTGACGCTCTGTTCGGGCATGAGCACGTCGGCCGTCTGAACGACGAGGTCGAAGCTGAACGCCTGCGTCTGGCCGGCGGCCACCACCGGCAGCCAGTCGATGCGGTTCTCCTGAAGGTTGAAGGTCGCCCCGGCCGGCAGGGCGAAGACGTCGCCGCCGAGGCCGCGCGGCACGCGCAGCGCCACCGACGGCGACAGCGCGCCGCCGCCGCGGTTGCTGACGCGAGCGGTCAGGCGCAGGGTGTCGCCGGGGCGGGCAACGGGGGGATCGACCACGACTTCCAGCGTCAGCGGGCCACTTTCGACCACGGCCACGCCCGAATAGAGGACGGCCGACGAGGACGGCTGCCGCAGCAAGAGGAAGACACCCGCCACCAGCAGCAAACCCCCAATCGACAACCGTCGAAACCTGGAAATCATCGTGGCCGCAGTTTAGCAGACCGCGGCCATTTACACAAGGGGCGCGCAACGACAAGGAGGCGAAGCCCCGTTACCGGAACTTCGCCCCAAATTGATCGTCGTGGCGCGCCTCAGCGCGCCACGACCCACTCAAGAACGCGCCGAAGTGCTTCCGTGGAAACCGTGTTCGGTCCTAGTAGTGGATCAGCCGCTTCAGGTTCTTGGCCTGTTCCACCCAGCTCTGTACGTCCGACAGATGGGGTGTGCGGCGAACGAGCTTCTTCTCCTGATTGATGTCATTCATCCGCTTGAACAGGTTGTTGGGGTTGCGCTGGGCCAGTTCCACGACCGTATCGACGCCCGACTGCTCCAGCAGGTCGGCGTACTCTTCGGCCACGCCCTTGATGCGGAACAGATCGATGTGGTTGACCCAGGTCAGGATCTCGCTGACGGTCAGGCCGCTGCGGTCGGAAATGTGTTTACGGCCGCGGCGCGTGGCGCCTTCGACCATCAGGTCAAGCACCGTGACGATGCCCGCCTCGCGCAACTTACCGCCCTTGACCGGGCCAATGCCTTCGATGTACTCCACTCCCTTGCGGAACTCGGAGCCGGAACCAAAGGAGCGGAGATACTCTTCCAACTCGCCACGCAACTGCGCCGCGGTCGGTTCAGCATGGGCCGCCGCTTCGTCAGTCAGATCCACGTCGCCCGTCGTATCGCCAACCCATTCGGCCGAAGCACCCGCGGCCACACTGCTCTCCGCGCCGACTGGCGTGTCGCCCCGATCGCCGACCCACTCGGCTGCCGCGCCCGCGGCCACGCCGGCGCCCACGGCCAGGTCGCCGGTCGTGTCAGGGGTGTCGCCGACCCATTCAGCCGCCCCGCCCGCGGCCACGCTGCGCTCCGCGCCGACGATCGTATCCCCCGTATCGCCGACCCACTCGGCCGAAGCGCCCGCGGCCAGGCTGGCCCCCGTGCCCGCGTCGACAATCGCGTCACTCGTGGCATCCACAGCGTCGCTGGTCGTATCGCCGATGGCGTCTACCTTGTCGCCGACCCAGTCGCCGGCGTCGCTCAGCGCGTCACCGGTAGCATCGACGGCGTCTTCTACCTTGTCACCGGCGGTGTCCAGCGCATCGTCAGTGGCCTCGACGGCATCTTCGGCCTTGTCGCCCACCCATGCCGCGGCACCGACCACTGCCGCGCCGGTGGCGGCCCATGCGCCGGTGGCGGCATCGCCGATGCGGTCGCCGGTGTCGGCCAGCGAGTCGCCGGCGCGGTCAACCCAATCGTCAACACCTTCGCCGGCATCCTCAACACCGTCTTCAACTTCCTCGACGACCTCATAGTCGTCGCCGACGTAATCGGCATTGAGCGTGGCCGTGGGGCCGCTCAGGTCTACGTCCGCCACCGGCTCATTCCAGGTCGGCACGTCGGCCGTGGCGCGGGCCATTGTGGCGTCCACTTCAGCGTCCGTGGTCGCGGCCCAATTTGAGGTATCGATCTTGGAACCCTCCACGGACGCGTCGGCCGCGGCCTCCGTCCGGTCGAGCGCCGCCGCCGCGCCGATGGCCGCCGCGCTGCTGGCCGCGCCGATGCCCGAAGCGGCCTGATACGCTTCGCTGCTGACCACCGCGCCGGTGCGCGTGGCCGCGGGCGCGGGGGCGGTGACGGCCACGCGGTCGCTGCCGCGATCCAGGAACAGCAGGATGATCAGTAGCAACTCAATGGCCTTGATGATCAACCCCACTGTGCTCTGGAAGCCGGCGCTGCCGTTGAGTATGAAGTACCCCACGAGCGTAATTAGCGTATAGGCCAGCAGAATCCAGCGAATCGTACCGCGGCGCGAACCGGACGACGTCCAGAACAGCCACAGCAGGACAAGGTAGCCAACGCCGTTGAGTACCAAGATCCAGTAGGTCGCGCCGGAACCACCCACCATGTCAAAGCCCACCAGCAGGTGGAGAATTCCGGTCGCAGCCGTCAATAGAGCAATAAGCGCTTTCATAAGACTTCCTCCTCAGCAGTGAACATGCAGCAGTACCTGTCTCTTATACACATCTGACGCTGCCGACGAGCGATCTAGTGTAGATCTCGGTGGTCGCCGTATCATTAAAAAAAAAAGAACAAAAAAAAAAAAAAATAAAATACAAAAACCACAAGATACAAACCACACAAGAATAAGCACATACACTAGACAACAAAAGAGACCTGCACTGTACGCTAATAGATAAACGAGACTCGAGGAATGTAACAGACGTACAAACAGAACAAGCTGCAAAAAGATAACACAATAAGATGAACTAAG
>CALLZA010000704.1 GCA_937858165.1 uncultured Ardenticatenia bacterium | reverse complement strand
TTAGTCTATCTGTTGTTTTGTTACGTATTCATATTTTTTTTTCAAGCAGAAGACGGCATGCGATATCTAGTACGGTCTCGTGGGCCCGGAGATGTGTATAAGAGACAGGCAGCGGCAAGAGCACCTTCCTGCGTACCGTGCTGGGCGAGATCGAGGCGCTGGACGGGGAGTTGACGCTGGGCGACGGCGTTCAGGTCGGCTACTTTGCCCAGGCCCACGACCAGCTCGACCCGGCCAAGCGCGTCATCGATGAACTGTGGGCACGCCGCCGCCTGAGCGAGACGGAGGCGCGGCGTTATCTGGCCCACTATCTCTTCCGCGGCGACGATGTGTTCAAGCACGTCCGCGAGTTGAGCGGCGGCGAGCGCGGCCGTCTGGCGCTGGCCCTGCTGGCGCTGGCCGGGGCCAACTTTCTGCTACTCGATGAACCGACCAACCACCTTGACATTCCCTCTCAGGAGGTGTTGCAAGAGGTGCTGGAAGGGTTCAACGGCACGATCCTGCTCGTCTCCCACGACCGCTATCTCGTTGACCGGCTGGCACAGCACATCTGGTCGATTGAGGAGGGGGAGTTGCTGACCTTTGCCGCTTCTTATCGCGACTATCTGGCGCTGCGGGAGGGGGAAGAGGAGCAGGAGAGCGGGGTAGCAGGGGAGCAGGGGAGAGAAGATGTTTCACCCCTTGGCCCTCAGGAAGAGGTGCAGGGGAGCGTGGGGGTGGGGGAGCAGGGGGGCGAGACTACCCCTCCTCGTCCTGTAGGAGAGGGTTCCGCGCCGCCGCGCACCGGCTGGAGCCGCAGCGCCCGCCGCCAGGACGAACGCCGCCGCCGCGCCCTGGAAACGGAGCTGGAGGACGCTGAGTACTGGCTGGCGCGCACAGGCGAGGCGGTGGAGTCGGCCCGCGCGGTCGATACCTTCATGCTGCCCGAACTGGAGGCCGAGCACGCCGCCGCCCAGGAGCGCGTGGAGGAGTTGCTGGCCGAATTGGAACTGCTGAATTAACCAGGAATTACGAGTTGGGAATGAAGAGCGAGAGTCGGGTGGCGGGTGACGTGGCGCAGACACAGGGCAGTGGCATTCGTCTGAAGGGGGTGATCTTCGACTTCAACGGGGTGCTGTTCTGGGACAACCCGTTGCACGAAGAGGCATGGCGGCAGTATTCGACCCGGTTGCGCGGCCGGCCGCTGAATGACCAGGAGATGGTTGAGCAGGTGCACGGCAAGGTCAATCGCGACATCTTCGCCCACGTGCTCGGCGCGCCGCCGACGGACGAGGTATTGGCACGGCTGGCCGAGGAGAAGGAGATCATCTATCGCCGCCTCTGCCTGGAGGCGGGCGAGGCGTTCCGGCTGTCGCCCGGCGCGGTGGAACTGCTCGACTTCCTGGCCGCCCACGACGTGCCGCGGGCCATCGCCACATCGTCGCCGTGGGTCAACCTGTCATTCTACATCGAGCATCTGCATCTCGACCGCTGGTTTAGGCCCGCGCAACTCATCTACGACCGCGGCCACTACCCCGGCAAGCCCGCGCCCGATATCTATCTCGAGGCATCCGAGGCGCTGGCGCTACCGCCGCCGGCGTGTGTTGTGGTCGAGGATTCGCTGGCGGGCATCGCCGCCGCGCGGGCGGCGGGCATCGGCCGCATCATCGCCCTCGGCCCGGCGGAGCGCCACGCTGAGCTAGCGGCGCTGCCGGGCGTGACCGATGTGATCGGCGATCTTGGCCAATTCCCGCGCCGTCTACTCGCCAAGCCATAGGGCCACCCTAACGAACAGAAATTAGCGCAAAGGCGCAGAGGGGACAGGTTTCTTTGCGCCTGTGCGTTGATCTCTTTGCGTCAACCTCTTAGGCCATTTGACTGCTTCACTCCCTGTTCAAAGGGCGTCATTCAACCCTTGAGAAGCAGCCTGGCGATCACTATGATGCACCCACGGCGCGGCAACTCAATCAAGCCGCGTCGGGGAGAAGCGATTACATGAAACGCCTGCTGCTTCTGTTTAGCCTGTTGCTGGTCGTGGCTCTGGCCGCCTGCGAGGATACGGCCGTCCACACGACGCCACCCGCGCCCATCGATAGCGCCGGCGCGCCGACCCTCACCATTGACCCGCCGACCATCGGCCCCAACTCGCCCATCACGGTCACCGGACAGGGCTTTCCAGCCGACGTGGTCGTCGAATTGACTGTCCAGCGCATCACCGAGAGCTTTACGGCCGATCCCCTGGGCCAGGGGCAGACGGATGGCGCGGGCAACGTGACGATCGAGGCCCAGGTGCCGGCGCTGTGGCTCGACGGCACGCCGCTCAATGGGCCGGAGTTGACGCTGGAGTTGGCCACCGAGGATGGCGACGTGCGCGGGGTGGCGACGGTGCCATTTGAGGGCGAGGAGCTGGTCAACTTTCTGGCCATCATTCCGGCCAGCGGTGCGCCGGGGCAGGAGGTACAGTTACAGGGCGTCGGCTTTGAGCCAGGGCAGGAGATCGTCGTGCGGTTGGGGCAATCGGCCGATGACCTGCTGGACGAGGCGATGACGCGCGTCACCGTAGGCAACGACGGCTCCTTTCAGGAACGTATCGCCATTCCTCTGACGTGGGCCGACAGCGGGGAGGCGGTCACCGAGGCGTCGCTGATCATCGCCCTCGTCGGCGCGGCGAGCGGCGAGGTGCTGGCCACAGCCTCGTTTAGCAACGACCCGGTCCAGGCCGCCCCGGAGGGCAATGAGACGCCTGCGCCTTAACCACAAGATCTCATGCAAAGGACGCCAAGAGCGCTAAAGGACGCCAGCAGAACCGTCTCTTTGCGTCCTTTGCGTAAGGTCTGGATGTTCGGTTCAGGCTGTCAGGTTCCGTTGTATAATGGCCTCAGAGGGTAAATCACAATGGAACCGCAGCAACCAGACCAGGCCAGTGGGATAGAGCCGGCGACAAGCCGCGAGGCGGGACGGGGGGAGTTGTTGCGTCTGGCGCGACAAACGATTCGTGAGGTTACGACCTCCGGACAGATCGCCTCCTTCCAGACAGAGAACCCCTGGTTTTTGGAACCGGCAGCCGTTTTTGTAACGCTACGCACCACGCCCACGGAGGATGAGCCGGAAGGGGCTTTGCGCGGCTGCGTCGGTCAAGTGACGGCCGACGCTCCGCTCTATGCGGCGGTCCAGGATGCCGCGGCCAAGGCGGCGACAGTTGATCCGCGTTTCTACCCCGTTTCAAGCGCCGAGGTCGATCACCTGAGCATCGAACTCTCTATCCTCTCTCCCCTGCGCCCGATCGACACGCTGGACCAGATACAAATCGGCCGCGACGGGCTGCTCATTGTGGGGCAGCGCCGGCGCGGCCTGTTGTTGCCGGAAGTGGCCGTGGACTACGGTTGGGACGCTCGCCAGTTTGTGCGCCACCTGTGCCGGAAAGCGGCGCTACCCGACGACGCTTGGCCCGGTCACGCCCAACTCTACGCTTTCACGACCGAAAGCTTTACGGCTCCGGCCGAAGCAGTCTAGGGCCACTAGGCCATTTGCGACTCGCTATGCCGATTGCGACTTATGACTTGTTGTCACGGCTGCGTTCGCTGCTGCCCGTGCCGCCGCCACGACCACCCGCGCCGCTGCCCCGGGTGGTGTTACCGTTGTTACCGTGCTTGGAGCTGCGGCCGCTCTTGGGGCTTTTGCGGTCGCCGTTCTTGCCGTTCTCCTTGGAGAGAACAGGCAGGGCATTGCGCCCCTCCATGACTTGCCATCCCTCCGGCACCTGGTCGAGCGCCCCTTCGCGCGCGTCCTTGGCAAAGAAGTAGATGGTCCGCTGGTGGTCATTGTTTAACGCGACTTCGCGGCCATGCAAGTAGTAGGTTGTCCCCTTTGAATTTGTATAGGCAAATGCCATAACTCTTCTCCTTACGTAGAGTTGATATGGCTACTAGTCTACGTAGAGTCAGGTCCGTCACAATAGACCGCAGGCATAAATCACCTCCACGCCGGACTATGCCCGCTGTGGGCCGGGGCCGGCTAACACGAGCGGTGACGGTGCTGTCCCCTTAGATGAAGATGATAGCCGCCAACAGGAGCAGGCTAACCAGCACCACGGCCACGGCTACCATCCACAGCGCTTCGGTTCGCAACGCCCGGGCGCGGTGTTCGCGCGGCACAGGCGGCAGCGCCGATAGAAGCTCCTGCAAGAAGAGTTGCGTTGAGGTCGGGCGGCGGCGAGGGTCGGCGGCGGCGGCGCGACCGGCCAGTTGGGGCAGCACGACGATGTCGGTGCGCTCGGCCAATTGCCTGTCGGCGGCCGCCGGGGACGCACCGCGCGTCGGCGGTTGCCCGGTCAACATCTCCACAAATAGGCGACCGATCCCATATACGTCGGTCGCCAATCCGACTGCGCCGCCCTGGGCCAGTTCCGGGGCAGTGTAGGCGGGTAGCGCGAAAGCAGGCCGCCAATGACGCGGCAGATCTTCATAGGGGCAGGCCAGGCCCAGATCGGTCAGTATCGGGCGAGGTACATTCTCCTGGTCAAAGCGCACCAGCACTACCTCCGGCGAGAGGCACAGATGCAACAGGCTGCGGTCGTTGAGAAAGGCCAGCGCGTCGGCTAGACCGGCGATGAGCCAGCCGGTTGTCAGATACCAGGGCTGGGGATCGCGGTCCAGAAACTCGCGTAGCACCTGCCCCTCGACGTACTCGAAGACGGCGAAATAGACGATGCGGCCGCGCGCCGCCGTCCGGCCATAGGGATGCTCTGCCGGCGCGGCCAGGCTCAGCGCCGGCAGCAGGCGTGGCAACACGGGGTGGGCGTGGCCGGCCAGGAACAGCGCCTCGCGCTTGAGTTTGTCTTCATAGCCGGGGTGGGCCACCTTGAGCAGGACGACCTCCGCGCCGCGCCGCGCCTTATAGAGCGTCGCCGCCGGGAGGGTGGTGATCCACTGGACGATCTCTACCTCGCCCGCCCGGTCGCCGGCGCGCAGGCGACCGGGCGCGTCCTCTACCGGGCACTGCGGCTCCTGGCACCACAGGTTATCGTCCAGCCGGCTGTGCCGACATAGCCCACACTCTTTCATGCGACCTCCGGGGCTGCCGGCGTTGGCGTCGGGCCATTCGCCGGCGCGGTCGGCAACAGACAGTGCAGCACGATGCTGCTACTCTCCAGCGAGAGTTGATCATCGGCACTCAGCGGGATGGCCGGCGAATGTTCGGGCGCGTCCTCGTTAAAAGGCAGCAGCTGGCCGTTGAGGCGCATCGGGTTGACCGACAGGCGGCGAACGGCCGGCGCGCCCTGGACAACGACAATCTCTGCCTGTCGCCGCGAGACAGCCAGGCTATACGGCTCCAGGTTGACTGCCAGCAAGTGATTGAGAGGTGAGTCGGGCTTGGGACGGCCGATGACCCCCGGCTGCCAGGCGACGCAGAACACGTGCGAGCGATAGCGCAGGTAAACCGGCTGCTCCAGCGGCATCGCGCCGCGCGGTGTCGCCGGCAACTGCTCGCGGAACACCAACATCGTCTGCGTGCCGAGCTGGTGGATCGCCCGGTCGCCCGGCAAAGGGCGGATGTCGCCCGGCGACCACAGCCCGTATCGCTGCGGCTCGTGGCGATCCAGATAGCGAATGTCGCCGCCGAACTCGGCCAGGATTTCATCCACCAGTTGGGCCATCGTCACCTCCGGCAGGGCTAGGGCGCGGTGGGTCGTCCCATCGGGCAGGTGGATTTGCAGGCCAATGCGTCTCTTTCCGGATGCCATGTCTCCCTCGTCGCGCTACGCCTCGGTGAAATACGACTCCGCCAGGCGGATCACGTCGTCTTCGGCCATCACGTCCAGATCGATGCCGATGTCCGCCAGCTCTAAGCCCTGTTGCCGGCTGGTCGTGGCGATGGCCGCCTTGAGCAGCGCGTAGGCACGTTGGCTGACCTCGCCGTTGACTGCTTCAGCCGTTGGCTCGGCGTGCGGCGCGTCGTCGTCCGCCGGCCCGTCCAGCCATTCGGCGGCCCCACCCGGATACCGCGCCTGAATCGTGGCGATCCACTCGTCCATCTCCGCGGCGCGGGTGGCGGCGTCGGCGTAGGGCTGGGCGATCTGGATCAGCGTCAATTGCCCGGCCGAGGCGATGTGGCCGCGCCCGGGGGGCAGGTCCTTGAAGTTGCGGCTGTAGGCGCGCAGTGTTGTCAGCGAGTCGCTGTTGCGCAGTCCCACGCCGTAGCCGCTGTTCAGCACGCGACTCTTCAGCGGGCTGGCCACGTCCAGCAGGCCACTGATGACCACGTGTAGCCCGTCCGCGCCGTGGCGGCCGGCCAGTTGGGCCAGATCGCCGAGTGCGTCTACAGCGTCGTTGTCCCGTTCGATCTCTTCGATGAGATCGTCAAAGTTGTCGATGATCAAGTGTAGCCGGCGCGCGCTGTCGCCGTCGGCCAGCGCCCGGCACTCGGCGACCAGACGCGCCACCAACCCCGGCAGTTCGCCCGCCGCGCGCACCACGGTCAGTACGTGGGGCAGCGCCCCCAGGTCGGCGCGTCCGCCATAGTGGGTGAACTTGCGGCTGAAGTCGACGATGACGAAGGCAACCTGTTCCGGGGCGTGGCGTGCGGCCAGCGACAGAACCCAGTTGGTTAGCGTCGTTGTCTTGCCCGACAGCGGCGGCCCAACAACGGCGAAGTGGGGGCCGTGGCGGCGCGGGTTGAAGCGGGCCGGCTGGAGCTGGTTGTCGAAGCCCAGCACGGCTTCCGGCTCCCCGTCGGTCGATTCCGGCGCGGCGGCCAGCACGTCGGCCAGGGGAGCAACGCGCGGCAGGATGCGCACCGGGGCGGGCGTTGGCCCGGCCCCAGCGGCGCGCAACGTCTCGGCCAGCCGCCGCAGCCGCGCGCCCTCGCTCTCTTCGTCGGCGCGCACCGGCAGGGCGGCCTGGAAGGCCAGCGGCCGGCCGTCGACGCGGGCCAGCCCGCGGCCTGGTGTGTCGCCGATGGCCGGCGCGTTGCGGCCGACCACGTCCAGATAGCTGCCGCTGTCGGCCAGCGAAAAGGTCAGGCGCTGGCCGAACAGGTTCAGGACGCGGCTGGGAATGCCGCCCAAATCGGCGGCGGTGACGACGAAGTACAGCCCATAGGTTCGCCCCGACCGCAGCAGCGGCGTCAGGCGCTCGTCGATCAATTCGCCGAAGTTCTCCTTCAGTTCGGCGAAGTTGTCGATGATCACCAGGATGGCCGGCAGCGTTTCTTGCGGGCGGGCGGCGTTGTAGTCGGCCAGTGTGGCCGCATCGACCGTGCTGAAGGCCACCTTGCGCGCCTGCAACGTCTCTTCCAGCCGCTCCATCAGGCGGTTAAGCCGCTCCTCGTAAGCCTCGTCGTCGGGCATGATGACGTCGCCCAGGTGGGGCAACAGGCGCAGGCTGCCAAAGCTGCGACCGCCCAGATCGAGCGCATAGATGTGCAGGGCGTTGGGCGGCAGGGCGACCGCCAGTTGCACCACCAGCGCCCGCAGGAACGAGGTCTTGCCGTAGCCGGAGCCGCCGAATATGAAGTGGTGGTCGCGGTCGAGCGACAGCGACAGCGGCAGTTGTCGGGCCAACTGCGGGTCGTCGACGATGCCCAGCACGGTCGTGGCCGCCGTGCGCCACGCCACTGCCGGCCACGTCCCGCGCCCGTCCAGCCAGGCGACGAGCGACGGGCTGAGCGCGAACCGCCCGCCGCCCGCCGGTTTATCGGGCATGTAGTCGTCGGAAATGGTGTCTTCCAGCGTCAGATCGGTCGGTAGGAAGTCGGGCCACGGCCGGGGGCGACGGGGCGGTGCGTCGGGGGCGGCGGCGGCCTCCTGGGCCATGCGCACGATGACCTCGTAGAGCTTCGGCGGCTCGGCGTCGTCCGGGCGTTGCTCTTCGGGCATGGCGTCGCCGGTGTAGGCGACCTGGATCAGGTTTAGCTCGTCGTTGCCCACCTGCAAGTAGCCGCGGCCGGGCACGCCGTTGGGCAGCAGCGCCGCGTCGGGCTTTCGTAGTAGTTCACGGCTCTCCTCGATGCTCTCCACCCGCAGGCAGATGCGGAACTTGATGTTGGAGCGCATTTGGTCCGTCACGCCCGTCGGCCGCTGCGAGGCCAGAATGAGCGACACGCCCAGCGACCGGCCGACGCGGGTGATCCGCTCCAGTTCGACCAGAAAGTCGCGGTTGTCGGTGATCATCTCGGCGTACTCGTCTATGATGATGAACAGGTGCGGGTAGGGCTCATGGGAGAGGTGCAGCCCCCGGTTGCGATAGTCTACGATGTCCTTCGTCCCGGTGGCGGCGTTCAGCGACTGGCGGCGCTTCATCTCGGCGTTGATGGCCGTGAACATGCGCGTCACTGCCGCCTGGTTCAGATTGGTGATGATGTCCACGCAGTGGGGCAGGTGCTTGAACGGTATGAACGCGCCGCCGCCCTTGTAGTCCACCAGCACGAAGTTGAGCACGCTGGGATCATAGTCGAGGGCCATACCGGCGATCAGCGTCGTCAGCAGTTCCGATTTGCCGGAGCCGGTGCCGCCGGCGACGATGCCATGCACGCCGTCGGCCTTGGCCGAGAAGGTCATCGGCCGCGGCTTGTTGCCGGCGGCCACGCCGATGGTGGCCGAGAGCCACTCCGCCTGAGGCGACGGGTGGACGCTCTCGTGCCAGCGCCGGCGCATGGCGCGGCGTAACTCGTCCACAAACGGGCGCGCCGTGTCTAGGGTCATGACGCGCGTCAGCAGCGGCTTGTAGGCGCAGGCGCGCGGCAGAGCCTCGATTTGCAGCGGCTCCGCCCCGGCCCAGCGCCCGGTGCGCAGGGCAGCGACCAGTTGGGCCAGCCCGGCCGCGCCGGCCGCCGGCGGCAGCGGCAACGCCACCTGGCACTCCAACGGGCGCTCGTCGGTGTTCAGATAGCCGCGGCCGGGGAGGTCGGGTAGGGCGAACACCCGGCCGCCCAGCAGGCCGCGGACGTCCACTTCGCCGTTCACCGCCAGCAGCAGCCGCTCGGTGAAGAGGTTGAGCAGCTTGGCCGGCACGTGGTTGGGGTCGCCGGCGGTGATGACGAAGTGCAGCCCCGACGCTCGCGATTGCCGCACCAGAGTGATGAAGTCGGCCACCAGTTCATCCGGTTCGGCGACGCGGCCGACGAACGACTCCAGAAACTCGGCGAAGTTGTCAATCACGACCAGCAGGGCGGGCAGCCGCTGGCCATCGGGCAGGGCGTTGTACTGGGCCAGATCGGCCACGCCCGCCTCGCCCAGAACGCGGCGGCGACTTTCGACCAGCAGTTGCAACTCGCGCACGAGGTACTGGATGCGCTCCTCGAAACCGCTCTCGTCGGGCAGGATGAGCGAGCCGACATGGGGCAGGTCGCGCAACGGCCGCAACTGTTGCCCGCCCAGGTCAACGATCAGGACGTTCAGTTCCGAAGGCGCGTGGGTAGCGGCCAGACTGATGAGCAGACTACGCAGAGCGACTGTCTTGCCCATGCCCGACGCGCCGAAGATGGCCGCGTGGCCGTGGGCCAGGTCGAGCGTCAACGGCAACTGTTCGGCTCGATACGGGTTATCTATCAGACCGATGACTGGCCGCATCGCCTGCCGCTGCCAATCCAGGGCCGCCCATGCCCCCCGCCCGGCCAGCCAGTCAATGACCGCCGGACAGAGGGCCAGGACGCGACCGTGGCCCGCCTCGCCGGCCAGTTGTTGGCGCGCCGCATCAGGCAGATAGTGGCCGTCCAGCGCATCGGGCAGGGCCAGGGCGTGGGCGCGGCCGTCGGGCAGGAAGGGGGGCCAGGGACGGCGCGGCTGTTCGCCTGGCTTGCGGCCCGCGGTCAGCGCGCGCGCCACCTCGACCGCCACGGCGTAGAACGGTTGCGCCTGCCCATCGGCGGCGCGAATGGTCTCGCCGGTATAGGCGACCTGGATCAACTCCAGGTTCTCCGCGCCGACTTGGAGATAGCCGCGCCCCGGCTGGCCGTCGGGCAGAAAAGCGGCGTCGGAGCGGCGCAGCATCTCGCGGCTGGTGTCCACGCCTTCGACGCGCAGGCACAGCCGGAACTTGATGTTAACGCGCATCTGATCGCTAACGCCGGTCGGCTTCTGCGAAGCCAGGATGAGCGAGACGCCCAGGGCGCGGCCGAGACGGGTGATGCCGTCCAGCTCCTCCTTGAACTCGGCCTGGTCGGCGATCATCTCGGCGTATTCGTCAATAATGATGAACAGGAAAGGATACGGCTCGCGCGTCAGGTGATACCCCTTGCGCCGGTAGTCAACGATGTCCTTGACCCCCGTTGTGGCGTTCAACTGCTGGCGGCGCTCCATCTCCGCCCGGATGGCCACGAACATGCGCCGGACGCCGGCGCTGTTGAGATTGGTGATCATGTCCACGCAGTGGGGCAGCGTCTCGAACGGCTTGAACGTACCGCCGCCCTTGTAGTCTACCAGCACGAAGTTGAGCACCGTCGGGTCATAGCGCAGCGCCATGCTGACGATGAGCGACATGAGCATCTCCGACTTGCCCGACCCTGTGCCGCCGGCGATCATGCCGTGGACGCCGTCCTGCGTGGCCGAAAAGCGCAGCGTGCGAGGCTTGTTGCCGGCCACGATGCCCAGCGTCGCCGACAGCCAGTCGGCGCGCTCCGCGGCGGTGCTGTCGGCCCAGGTGACCGCCAGCCGCTGGCGCAGCCGCTCGGCCAGGTTCGGCCCCAACTCCAGCCCTTCCATCTGCGGAAAGGAGACCGACTTGGGCAACGCGCCGATGGTCATCGGCCCGTCCCCCTGCCAGACGCCGACCATCGCTTCGGCCAGGCGGCGGATGGCGCGCAGATCGGCATTAACGCCGCTGGTGTCGTCGTCCGGGGCGACCAGCAGCGCCACCTGGAAGGCCAGCGAATGGGTATCCTCGCGCAACGCGCCACGCCCCTCTAACTCGTCCAGTTCCGGGGCCGCCGCGCCCAGGATAGCCCGATACTCGGCCGGGTCGCTCTGGCGGAAGCTCAGCCGTTCGGTGCAGAGATTGAGCAGCGAGCCCGGCAGTTCGCCGGTCGTTTTGGCCGTGACGATCAGGTGGATGCCGTAGGGCCGCCCCTGACGCGCCAGATCATTCAGCTTGTCCAACGTGCTCTCGACATTGTCGCGTGTCTCGCCGAAGGTCTGCACAAACTCGGCAAAGTTGTCAATGGCGACGAGGACGGCCGGCAGGGGCGGGGCGTCGGCCGCGCCGCGGCTGTTGTACTGGTAGACGTCTTCGACCCCGGCCAGATTCAGGGCCGTCTGCCGCGCCTCCACCAGATAGGTCAACTCGCGCAGCAGATAGGCCACGCGCTCCTCGAAGCCGTCGCTGTCGGGGCTGATGACCGCGCCGACGTGGGGCAGACGCTCCAGTAGAGACAGGTTGCGCCCGCCCATGTCGAGGACGTAGACGTGCAACTCACCGGGGGAGTGGGTGGCGGCCAGGCTAACGATCAAGCTGCGTAGAAAGACGCTCTTGCCCCAGCCCGACCCGCCGAACACGGCCGCGTGGCCGCGGCGCAGGTTGACCATCAGTGGGGTTTGCTGCGCTTCGTAGGGGTTATCAACGAGGCCAACCACCGGGCGCATGGCGTAGTTGCGCCAGTTGATGCCCGGCCAGCCGGTTCGGCCGCCCAGCCAGCCGGCCAAGAAGGGGTGCAAGACGTAAGGCTCCGCCCACGGCTGTCCCTGGGCCAGCAGTTCCGTCCGGCGCAGGTACTCCGTCTGTATCAGCGGCTCGGTCAGAGAGAGGGCCGCGGGCAGCGGATTGGGCCACGGCGCGCGCTGCCGCTCGCACCCCTCGGCGACGGCCAGGTCAGCGATCATCTGCGTTGCGGCCTGATAGATCTTGGGCGGCTCCGGCTCCTGGGCGATGACGCGGCTCTCTTCGGGTTGGCGCTCCGGCCACAGGACGGCCCGCTCGCCGGGCAGTGAGGGGTCGAAGTAGGGATCGCCACTGTAGGCGACCTGGATCAACTCGATCTCGTCGTTGCCGACCTGAAGGTAGCCGCGGCCGGGCAGGTTGCCGGGCAGGTAGGCGGCGTCGGCGCGGCGCAACATCTCGCGGCTCTCGCCCGTCGTCTCCACGCGCAGACAGATACGGAACTTGATGTTGGCCCGCATCTGGTCGGTGATGCCCGTCGGCCGTTGCGCCGCCAGCACCAGCGAGACGCCCTGCGCCCGCCCCAGCCGGGTGATCATCTCCTGTCTCTTATACACATCTCCGAGCCCACGAGACCGTACTAGATCTCGTATGCCGTCTTCTGCTTGAAAAAAAAAACTCCACAAATTACGATCAACACACACAACAACTACATCCTCCTCACACGTGACTACCTACCACTCACCACAACCAGCAACAACCGACCACTGAGTCATGCGCACAAG
>CALLZA010000703.1 GCA_937858165.1 uncultured Ardenticatenia bacterium | reverse complement strand
TAGTAGTGATGTCTTGTATGTGGTCAAGTATAGTGTATGAGTTTATAGATGAGTGTATGTATGGTTTTGTTGTGTTTTTTTCAAGCAGAAGACGGCATACGAGATCTAGTACGGTCTCGTGGGCTCGGAGATGTGTATAAGAGACAGATACGCCGGAGCGGGTCGAGGTGGCGGCACACAACTTCTTCCGTACCGGCAACCTGACCGCGCTGCGCGAGATGGCCCTGCGGCTGACGGCCGAGCACGTTGATCACCAGTTGCAGGACTACATGGACATCAAGCGCATCGCCGGGCCGTGGAAGTCGGCCGAGCGCCTGATGGTCGCCGTCGGCCCCAGCCCCTTCTCCGAGCGGCTCATCCGCTGGACGCGGCGCATGGCCTACAACCTGGAAGCGCCGTGGCTGGCGGCCCACATCGAGACAACGCGGCCCATGTCGGAAGAGGAGCAGGACCGGCTAACGCGCAACCTGTCGCTGGCCCGCGAACTGGGCGGCGAGGTTGTCACCTCAGCCAGCGGCGAGCCGTCAAGCACCAAGGCCGTAGCCCAGGGGCTAATGCAGCTGGCCCGGCAACGCAACGTGACGCAAGTCATCGTCGGCAAGCCACGACCCCCCAACGGCCAATCCTCGTGGCGACGCGGCCGCTCACTCGTGGATGAGGTTATCGAGACCAGCGGCGACATCGACGTGTACGTCATCACCGGCGACGAACCGGAGGGCGCTCCGGTTACACGGCTTTCCCTGCCCGTCTTCCTGCGCCACTCCCCGTGGCAACACTACGCCTGGTCGCTGGGGAGCATCGTGCTGACCACCGCGGCCAACGCCGCGGTACTTTCGCTGGTACCCTGGGCTAGCTATCTGGTCGTCGGCCTGACCGAACTACTGGCTGTGTTGCTCATCGCCGTGTACCTCGGCCGCGGCCCGGCGCTGCTGGCGGCTCTGGTCAGCGCCATCTCCTGGAACTTCCTGTTCATTGAACCGCGTTTTACCCTGCAAATTTCCGAGGCCCAGGACGTAATTCTTTTCTTCCTCTACTTCGCCATCGCCATCTTCGTCGGCAATATGACGGCCCGGTTACGCAGCCAAGAGCGGCTGGCCAGCAACAATGCCGAGCGCACCTCGGCGCTCTACGCTCTGGCCCATGAGACGGCCACGGCGGTGAACATGAATGACGTGTTGCGCGTGGCGGTAACTCAGATAGGCGGCGCGTTTGACGCCGAGGTGGCCATCCTGCTGGCCGAAGGGCCAAAACTCAGCCGCGAACCCCACCCGGCTAGCACGTTGGCGATTGACGACAAGGGGTACAGCGTCGCCGTGTGGTGCTTCGAGAATGGCCGGGTCGCCGGCCGCTTTACCGATACCCTGCCTCTGGCCGACGCCCAATTTCTGCCCCTGCACACCCCCGACCGCACCGTTGGCGTATTGGGCCTGCTCACCCGCGGCGGCGCGCTGCCCTTCAGCGAGTCGCTGCTGCTGGAAACCTTTGCCAGCCAGATTGCTCTATCTATCGAGCGCGAATTACTGGACGAGGCCGCCGAGCAGACGACCATGCTCCAGGAGTCCGAGCGCCTCTTTACGACGCTGCTCAACTCCATCTCCCACGAACTGCGGACACCCATCGCCACGATTACCGGCGCGGCCAGCAGCCTGCTCGATCCGCAGATGGGCGGCCACGCCCCGACACGGACGCAACTGGCGGCCGACATCCAGGACGCCGGCAACCGCCTCAACCGGCTGGTCGCCAATCTACTGGATATGTCGCGCCTCGAATCGGGCCAACTGCGGCTGAAGCTGGAGTGGTGCGACCTGGGCGACGTGGTCGGCGTAGCCGTGGAGCGGCTCGACCACTGCCTGGGCGGCCGGCCGGTCGCCATCGGCCAGGCGGCCGACGTGCCCCTCGTCCGGCTCGACTTCGTGCTGATGGAGCAGGTGTTCGTCAACCTGCTCGACAACGCCTGCGCCTATACCCCGCCCGGGTCGCCCATCGACATCGCCATCGACCATGCTGGCCGCTCGGTCATCGTCACGATCACCGACCATGGCCCCGGCCTAAGCGCTGTCTCTTATACACATCTCCGAGCCCACGAGACCGTACTAGCTCTCGTATGCCGTCTTCTGCTTGAAACAAAAAAAAGTCGATACCCCACTCAACACTCTCCATCCCAACAGATCACACTAACTACCACAC
>CALLZA010000702.1 GCA_937858165.1 uncultured Ardenticatenia bacterium | reverse complement strand
TTGAATCACCGGCCGCATCTTATCATCCACCTGGGCGTACAACATGGCGCTTCCCTCCGTTTTCGGAGAGAGTCGCTCGCTTTGTTCAGTTGGTAAAGTTCACATACCTTTCGAATAATTACTTAATCTCCTAAAACGCACTTTCAGAGAGAAGCCTACTTCTTCAGTGCGATTCAACGCACTTTCGCGCTAGCGGTGGGTTTCAACCTACCGCGCCAGTGGTTGGCGCGGTCGGCGGCACAGTATGCAGAGTAAATTGTTAACCCCCTAGTATCTCGCATCTGGGCTACTGAGGAGGCGGGTCGACGACCCACCCTACAATTTGTCGGACTGCCAGCTACCGCTACGCATGGACGCACTCCAAGGCGGCTCGATGCGGGTCATAACAGGTGGGCAGCCCAAGCGTTTTCTGGTGGAAATGCCTTTTGTGGCCGCCCATCTGTCAGGTCAGTGCGCCTGGGGTGACTTGGGAAAAGGCCCTGGGTAGACGAGATACTGGAGGGGCTATGGTAGTGCTATAATGCAGCCCGTATGACCATCCGCCGCCACCGGGCGCTCGCCGTCACGCTGCTCGCCCTCTACTTCGCCGCCGCCGTCCACATGGCCTTCGCCCTGCCGGCGCTGGCCACGCCCAATGAACTGCTCAACTTTGAGTACGTCCAGGTCATGCGCCAGATCGGCGGCCTGCCCAATCGGGGGCTGGTCGATAGCGAGGTGCGCTACACCGAGTGGCATCAGCCGCCGCTCTACTTCACCTTCGCCGCGCTGTTTGGGCTGAGCGTGCCCGTGCCGCCGTCGGCCGTCAACCCGCCGCCGCCCATCGAACTGGCGGGCAATCCCCACTACCTGTCCACGCCGCGCGGCAATCTGAACCCGGTCGTCCACGTCGATCCGGGCACCACCCCGCTGCTCTATACCAGCCGGGCGGCGGCGGCGCTGCTGGGGGCGCTGGGCGTGGCCGCGCTCTATGCCGCCGGCAAGCGCGTCTATGGCCCGGCAGCGGGGCTGCTCATGGCTTCCATCCTGGCCTTCCAGCCGACCTTTATCCACCTGAGTGGCTCGGTCAACAACGACATGCCGCTGACGGCGGTGGCGGCCGTCGTCATGGGCTATGCCGTGTTTGTCGTGACGAGTGAAGAGAAGACCTCACGCAAAGATCGCCAAGGACGCCAAGAACGCAAAATAAAGAGTTCTTCTTTGCGTTCTTCGCGTCCTTGGCGATCTTTGCGCGAGGTTCTTCCTTTCTTCGTCCTCGGCCTGCTCTGCGCCGCGGCGATCTTGACGAAGGCCAATGGGGTGTTTGTGCTGGTGTTTCCGGCCGTTGTCTTGCTGGCGCTGTTGATTGGTGGGCGTCATGGGTCGTTGGTGGTTGGTCGTTCGTCGTCACTGGCCCCTCTCCCCAACCCTCTCCCCCAGGGCGAGGGGGCCTGCACGCTCACCCGTCCCGCATCTGAGGATGCGGACTCCACGCGTGGCCGGAGGCCCTGGCCCCTGCCCCCTGGCCCCTGGCTGTCTCTTATACACATCTGACGCTGCCGACGAGCGATCTAGTGTAGATCTCGGTGGTCGCCGTATCATTAAAAAACACACGCCCACTGTGGCTAGTAGTCATAGCACGCATCAGACTCCACTGTGACATGCTGGACCATTGACCGCGCCGCACACGCGCAGAGCCCCCGAAGACAACACGGGAGACGCACACC
>CALLZA010000701.1 GCA_937858165.1 uncultured Ardenticatenia bacterium | reverse complement strand
CTTTATTTCCTCCCTTGGTTTGATTTTTTATTGTGCTCTGTTTTTGTGTGCTTTTTTCTGTACGTTGTTATTTTACTTGTTATTCTTGCCTCTCTTGTTTTCTACTGTTTTTTTTTTTTTTAATGATACGGCGACCACCGAGATCTACCCTAGATCGCTCGTCGGCAGCGTCAGATGTGTATAAGAGACAGGCTATGAGCAGGGCTTCGGCGGCTTTGCCGACATCTTCGAAGAGTTCCTGGGCTCCTTTGGCGGAGCGGGGGCCGGCCGCAGCCGTCGCCGTCGCGGGCCGCGCCGCGGCAGCGACCTGCGCTACGACCTGACCATCACCTTCGAGGAAGCCATCTTCGGCGTGGAGCGGGAGATCGAGTACCGCCGGCCGGAGACGTGCGCTACCTGTGGCGGCAACGGCGCTGAGCCGGGCACGCGGCCGATCGCCTGCACCACCTGTGGCGGCACGGGCGAGGTGCGCCGTGTCCAGCAGTCGATCCTGGGCCAGTTCGTCAACGTCGCCACCTGCACCACCTGCGGCGGCACGGGCGAGCTGATCCCCAACGTCTGTCATGAGTGCAACGGCCGCAAGCTTGTCGAACGCACCGTTACGAAGAAGGTCAAAATTCCACCCGGTGTCGATAGCGAGACCCAAATTCGCCTGACGGGCGAAGGGGGCGCGGGGCTAGACGGCGGGCCGGCCGGCAACCTGTTTGTCGTCCTCAACGTCACGCCCCACGAGTACTTCCAGCGGCGCGGCGACGACATTCTGCTCGTCCTGCAAATCAACGTCGCCCAGGCGGCGCTGGGCGATGAGATCGCCGTGCCGACGGTGGACGGTGAGACGACGCTGACTGTGCCGCCGGGCACGCAGTCGGGCAAGGAGTTCCGGCTGCGCGGCCAGGGCGTGCCCAAGCTGGATCGCAGCGGGCGCGGGGCCAACGTCGGCCGCGGCGACCAGTTGGTCATCCTGCAAGTGGCCATTCCCAAACACCTCTCGGCGGAGCAGCGCCAACTGTTCCAGGACCTGTCACGCACGCTGGGCACGGAAGTCGTGCCCCAGAAGGACAAGGGCATCCTGGGCACCTTGAAAGACGCGTTGGGCGATCTGTTCGGATAAACCTCTATGTACTGGCTGGAGATCAGCGTTCAGACCGATGGCGAAGGGGCGGAGGCCGTGGCCGAGATGCTGCGGCCTTTTGCCTATCAGGAGAGCGTCGTGCTGGAGCAGCGCGGCGACGAGACGAATCTCGACCCGGCGGCGCTGGAGCCGGGCGTGGCGGTGAAGCTCTACGTGCCTGAGGATGACGACTCGCCGGAGTTGCGCCGGCGCGTCGAAGAGGTGCTCTACCATCTCGGCCGCCTTTACCCTTTGCCGCCGCCCATCTTCCGCGAACTGCGCGACGAGGATTGGGCCAACGCCTGGAAGGAGCACTACCGACCGTTCCGGCTGGGCCGGCGGTTGCGCATCCGGCCGACGGGGCTGGCCGCCGAACCGGGCGACGACGCCCCGCCCGACCAAGTGACGCTGGGGCTTTACCCCCGTATTGCCTTCGGCACCCGACTGCACCCGACGACGCAGAGTCGCCTGCCGGGGCGGGCAGACCTGGGGCAGCCGGGCGCGGCCGCGCTCCACCCCGGCCCGGGGGCGGGTGGGTCGCGGTCGCTCGCGAGCGGTGTGGGGCCGGGGGCGCCGGTGCTTCTGCGCCCGCGTCCTCGCCCGTCAGCACGACGCGCCTGCCGTCCTTCAACGAGTGCAGCCCGATCTCCACCGTTGCGTCGCCCACGTAAGGGAACACGGGGACGAAGATCGTGCGGGTGTACTCGACCGTTTCGCCGGCCTTCCACTGCGACGTCGGAGTCGGCGGGTTGTGGTCGTCGTTCCACATCTGCTCTTCGTCGGTGTCGACGACGTGGACGAAGACGCGGTAGTCCTCGGTGAATGCCGCGTCGGGGGCCACCACGAACTTATAGGTAATCTCCAGCGGGCTGCCCGCGGGTGCGCGCTCGTGGTTGAGCGTCACCGTCGGGGTGGCCTGTGCGGGGCCGGGGCCGCCGTGCCCGGCCGGCGTGAAGATGGCGCGCGCCAGCATCAGGCTCGGATAGCGCATCTCGTAGTGCTGCTTGCGATCGCAGTTGCCTCGGAACTTCAAGAGCGGAGCGTAGAACGGCGCCGGCTTCGTGTCCATCATCCAGCGCCATGCCGTCACCGACGTCTCGGTGACCGTCGTCTCGATCGGCGTGTCCTCCGTACCGGCGCCGCCGAACGACGACTGGTGCACCCAGGAGACGTGCGAGGGATCGAGCAGGTTGTCGCAGATATAGAGGTAGTTGCAGTCGAACAGCATCGAGTCCGGCTGGTTGTGGCCCCAGCCCGGCTCGCCCCAGAAGTCGACATGCGTGATCTTGGCCGGGTCGGCGAGGCGTGCGTCCCCCATCCAGATCCAGATGAAGCCATAGCGGGCGTGCACGGGATAGCTGCGCACGCGCGC
>CALLZA010000700.1 GCA_937858165.1 uncultured Ardenticatenia bacterium | reverse complement strand
GGCGACGCCGGGGCGGGTCCGACAGTCGCCAGTCCGCCGCGTGGGGCCGAGGCACGGGGGTCGTTGCGCGGCACCAAGCCCCCCCTCCCCAAAGCCACACCTCGTGGCCGACAGGCCGCCCGCCGCTCATCCAGCAGGTAGGCCAGATTCAGGAAGCTGGCCGTCTCGCTGCCGTCATAGAGGCTGCGCTGCCCGGCGCGCACCTCTTCGAAGTAGGCGCGCACCGCGTCGGGGTCGAAGAACGCCGGCTGTTCGAGGAACAGTCGCTCGTATTTGGCCAGGTTGTTGCCCAGGGCCATCCACTGCGAGAAGTTGACCCACGTTGTCAGCCGCGTCTTGCGCTGGATGCGCCAGGCGCGGATGAGTTCGATTTGCAGTTGCGGCCGGTTGAGGTGGGTGCTGAGGTTCGGCACCTGGATGGCCGCCAGCTTGGGGTAGAGGCGGCGAAAGACGCGGTAGTAGAGCGCGTGGTCGTACTTCATGCCCGCGGGCAGGTTGGTCAGATAGTCGGACACGTCCCGGTCGCACGTCGGCAGGATGGCCATGCCGTAGTTCATCAGTTGCCGCTCCTGGTCGCGGCTGTGGTGGGTCTGGTAGTGTTCGCTCTCGAACCGCTCGCGCACCTGCTCGATGGAGATCGGCCCGGCGGCGGCGATGGCCGTCAGCCGTTCCGTCACCTCGCGGCGGATGGTCGGCAGGCTGTCGATGATGAGTGACCGGTAAGGCTCGGCCAGCAAGACGTTGTAGCTGCGGGCGCGCTTGCGGGCCTGGTGGGTCATCTTGTCGATGAGGTCATCCATCTGCTGCGCCGTGGCCGGCCCGGTGGCCCACGGGCCGAGCAGTGACTGGCGCACGTTCTTGAGCAGGCGCAGGCGGGCGTCGAAGTCGCGCTGGCCGCCGAACGTCGTCTCGAACGTTGCCCCGGTGCTGAAGTGGGTCACGCCCTCGGCCACCAGGTCGGGCAGGTTGGCGTCCCACATCAGGTTGTACATGGTCTCGTTGCTCTGGTTGACGCGGTCGAACGCCAGCCGCTCGAAGGCGAAGTGCTCGTCCATGCCGCGCGGCAGCCACTTGGCGCCCACGGCCGCGGCCACTTCGCCAGCGATGCGCACTTCGTCGCTGTGGATGTCGCCGAAGGTCAGCCCCACGACCTGCTTGCCGCGCGAGGCCACTGCCCCGGCCACCAGGCGCGAGTCGAGGCCGCCGCTGAGCATGATACCGATGGGCGTGTCGATGGGGTCGATGTGGCGGGCGACGGCCGTCTCCCACAACTCGCCGATGCGATCGACGATGACATCCAGCGGCTCGTCGATGACCGACGTCCACGTGCGCGTCAGGCGGCGGGTGGCGGGCGGGGCGCTGCCGTCGAGGCGAAAGCGCACCTCGGAGCCGGCGGCCACGCGCCGCGCGTCGCGCAGAATGGTGCGCTCGTTGGGCGTCCAGCCGCCAAATAGATACATCCCGGCGATACCCAGTTCATCCCACTCCAGCCCGGCAGCGGCGCGCAGCAGCCGCAGCGAGTTAGCCACGTAGAGCGTGCCGCCCGACTGGTGGTAGAAGCAGGCCAGCAGACCGAAGGTGTCGTTGTGGAGGCGGGCCTCCCCATCGGCGGTGATGACCAACTGGTTGTAGGTTCCCGACTGCGGCCACGCGGGCGTGGCGGCGGGGATGATCAGCCCTTCGGTCAGCGTCAGGCTGCGGGGCAGTTCATGGCGGTCGACGCGCAGGCCGTGGCCGAGAGGGGCGTCGGGCGTGTCGATGACGACGCGATAGTTGTCAATTCCGAACGTCGCCCGATGGTCAGGATCGTCGCTCAGGGCGGGCGGCAACGGTCGGCCGCTCGCGGTCAAGGTGATCACATAGCGCTGGTGCATGACGAACTTCCCGTGGCCGTGTTCCAGACAGGAATGCGGCTACAGTTCGCATGATAGGGGCATTGGCGGCGGCGCGCTATAGAGGAAACGTGAAAAAATTCGCCTGTAGCGCGATTCTCCAGAATCGCGCTCTTCGGGCCACGGGCGCGATTCTGGAGAATCGCCCTACAACGCCTAACTCCCTTCCAGCGCCGCCATCAAGGATGCCACATCCTCCCGAATCAGCCGCAGCAGCCGCAACATCTCCTGGCGCTCGACGGCCGTCAGTCCCTGGCGGTCGACGCGGGCCAGATGGCCGCGCACCCAGTCGAGGCGCTCGATGCCCGTCGGCCGGCCGACGCGGGCGGGGAGAAGGGAAGATGGGTCGGTGGCGGTGGCCGGCGGGAAGGCTATTTCATCTGCGGGGGGGCTGGGGAGCGGAGGAGCAGGGGAGAGCCTGTCTCTTATACACATCTCCGAGCCCACGAGACCGTACTAGATATCGTATGCCGTCTTCTGCTTGAAAAAAAAAAACTAAGACACAGGGTCTCAATCTGTGTGTTCGAATGAGTACGGACCAGCACTAGTGGGGAAACGCGAACACTAGCATGTCAGCTCAACTACTGAA
>CALLZA010000699.1 GCA_937858165.1 uncultured Ardenticatenia bacterium | reverse complement strand
CGCTGTTGCGCGTGTATGAGCATGTGGGTTCATTCGGCTTGTTTGTAGGGTTTGGTCTCTGTAGGCTTGCGTGTGATAGCGGGTGTGAGGATGTGGCGAGCGACTCGGGGGAGTTGACACTGCTGAAGGTACACATGTTGTTTGTGTTGTTTTTTTTTTTTTATTTTTGTTTTTAATGATACGGCGACCACCGAGATCTACACTAGATCGCTCGTCGGCAGCGTCAGATGTGTATAAGAGACAGGCCGCGATCTGGTCGATCAGGTATTGCGACATGCTTTTGCTGAGCGAAGAGGAGCGCACGAGCATCGACACCTTGCTGGCGTAGCGCGAGAAGAACATCGTGCCCTGCCCGGCCGAGTTGGCCCCGCCAACGACGCAAATGTGCTCGCCACGATAGAAGGCCGCCTCGGTCAGCGCCGCGCCGTAGTAGATGCCCGCGCCGCTCAGTTGGGCCGCGCCGGGCACGTCGAGCTTCTGCGTTGTGACGCCGCTGGCGATGACCAGCGCCCGGCAACCCAACTCCGTGCCGTCATTGAACGTCACGTAGCGGTAGGGGTCTTCGACACGCACGCCCATGACCTCGCGCGCCGTCAGAATCTCCGCCCCCAGACGCCGCGCCTGGGCTACGGCCCGCGTCGCCAACTCGGCCCCGCTCAGCCCCTTGGGGAAGCCGAGGTAGTTCTCGATGCGTGAGCTGGTTCCAGCCTGCCCGCCGGTGGCCTCGCGCTCGATCATGACCGTCTTCAGCCCTTCCGACGCGCCATAGACGGCCGCGCCCAGCCCGGCCGGCCCACCGCCGATGATGATCAGGTCGTAGAACGGGGCCAGCGCGTCCGTTTGCAGCCCGGCTTTGCCGGCCAATTCGACCGTCGAAGGCTGGATCAGGTACGAGCCATCGGGCAGAAAGACCACCGGCAGCTGGACGCTGCCGTCCTTGAACAGCGCCTCGACCTGCGTCCGCGCCGCCGCGTCCTTGTCGATGTCGAGCCACTGGTAGGGGATGCGGTTGCGGGCCAGGAAGTCCTTGACGGTGTGCGACGTCGGCGACCAGAGCGTGCCGGCGACGCGGATGCCCTCAAACGGCAGCGGCGTCGTCGCCCACCAGTCGGCCAGCAGGTCGTCGAGCACGGGATAGAGGTTTTGCTCCGGGGGGTCCCACGGCTTCATCAGATAGTAGTCGAGGCCGACTTTGTTAATGCTGGCGATCGCCGCCTCGGTGTCGGCGTAGGCCGTCAACAGAACCTTGCGGGCCTCGGGAAAGATCTTCTGGGCCTCGGCCAGAAACTCGACGCCGGTCATCTCCGGCATGCGCTGGTCGACCAGAAACAGGGCGACCGGGGTGTTGCGCTGCTGAAGTTGTTGCAGGACTTCGAGGGCTTCCGGGCCATTGCCGGAACTGATGATGCGGTAGTCGCTGCGAAAGTGAGCGCGCAGATCGCGGCCGACGGCGTTCAGGACCTGCGGCTCATCGTCCAGCGTCAGGATAACGGGCTTTACCATACGTTCTCTCCGGTAATAGGGAGGGGACAGGGCGCGGGCGCTGTGCCTGGACGCGCCCACGCAACCGCCGCCCCACGGACAAGTTTAGCCGCTAGTGAGAGAACACACAAGTGAAGCCGGCGCTACTCCTCTTCGGTCGGTGGCGTTTCCTCCGCTTCCTCGCCGCTGACGGCGCTATTGATGTCCACCAAACCGCGACGCAGGGCGTAGAGCGCGGCCTGCGTGCGGTTGGCCAGATGCAGCTTGCGCAAGATGCTGCCGATGTGGTTGCCCACGGTGCGCTCGCTGATGGTCAACCCCTTGGCTATGTCCTGATTGCTCAACCCCTGGGCCACCAGGCGGAGCACTTCGACTTCGCGCTCGGTCAGCGGGTCATCGGTCAATGGACGATTGGCCGCGGCCGTCACCGGGTTGTCCAGTTCGCGCAGAACCTTCAACGCGATGGTCGGGTGCAGGTGGGACTCGCCGTTAAAGACGTCGTGGATGGCCTGTAACAACTGTTCCGGCGAGGCGTCCTTGAGCAGGTAGCCGTTGGCCCCGGCGCGCACGGCGGCAAAGACACGATCGTTGTCGCCGAAGCTGGTCAACACCAACACGCGCGCGTTGGCGTTGTCGGCCCGAATCTGCCCGATGGCGTCCAGACCGCTCTGACCGGGCATCACCAGGTCGAGCAGAATCACGTCCGGGTTCAACTCGCGCGCGCGCTCGACGACCTCATAGCCGTCGGACGCCTCACCCGCCACCTTCATGTCCGCCTCGCCCGAAATGAGCGTGCGCAGACCCCGACGAACAATGGCGTGGTCGTCGGCAATTAATACGTTGATGATCGCCCCGCGACGACCATTGTGACCGCTACTATAATCATTCATCCTATCATCTCCTCGGCATCAACAAACCGATACGGAACACCCTCAACCCGAACGCACGTGCCGCCTTCAGGCGAGGATAGAACTACCAGGCGCCCCCCGAGATTCTCGGCGCGCTCGTTCATGCTTGATAAACCAAAACCCACGGTTGTCTGCTGCGCCTGTGGCGCGTCGAAGCCGCGGCCATTGTCCTTCACTTCCAGTGACAGTGTGCTGCGGCCCAACAGGATACTGACCGTGACCGCGGTGGCGTGGCTGTGTTTCAAGGCGTTGTTCAACGCCTCCTGAGCGATGCGGTATAGACCGTGCTCGACGGGCGTTGGTAAGCGGTAGAAATCGACCATCCCCTGGCGCCCCTCGGACGCCACCGGATGGGGCTGGCCGGCGTCGTCGGAGATGAGCAAGCGAATATGGATACCCGTGCGCTGCTCGACCGTCTCCAGCCGGCGAAAAAGCGCGCCGACAAGCCCCTCTTCCTCCAGTTCCGTCGGCCGCAACTCATAGATGAGCAGCCGCACTTCGCGCAACGCCTGTTGCGCCAGTTCGCCCAGTTCGGCGATCTGCTCCTTCTGCGGCTGCAAGTGGCCGGCGTCGATCTGTCGCCGCCATGCGCCGGCCAACGTCGAGATGCTGTAGAGGGATTGCGTCACGGCGTCGTGCAGCTCACGCGCCAGGCGGTTACGCTCTTCCAGCAGCGCCCGCTGTTCGCGGGCTTCCTGGGCCTGTTCATGGAGCTTGGCATTGGAGATGGCGATCGACACCCAGTTGGCGGCCGCGGCCAACACGGGCAGGTCGTCCGCCAGCAGGCCGTCAACGTCGCGATGGGCAGCCATGAGAACGCCCAGGGTCCTGCTGCCGTGGTTCAAGGGCGCGGCCAGAAGCGAACCTGCGTGGAACCCGCCCAGCTTTTCGGTCTGTGGGTTGACAGTGATGCCGGGCACGCTGCTGCCACGGTCGTTTAACCAGACGGCCTCGCCCGTGCGCATGACGTAGCTGCCCAAACCGCTATGGCCGGGTATGCGCAGCCCCCGTAGCTGGGCCGCGCCCGGCCCGCTGACGGCCACAAAGTGCAAACGGTCCCCTTCGGGCATCAGGATGGCGGCGCCGTCGGACTCCAGCAGAGTCATCACCTCGTTCAACGCCCGGGCAAACACCTCGTCCAGGCGCAGACTAGCAGTGACCGCCTGACCGAGGTCATTAAGAGCCAGAATCGTGCGGCGCTGTAATGTGTCGGGAAGAGGTATGTGGTTGTCCATACTTGACGTGACTTCCGACCGCGGCTCGTGGGGTGGTGACGAACGCATGAGCCAGCGCGGCAGGGGTGGCCTGCCGCACTGATTCATAGTATATGTAATTCGCCGATAGAGCGCAACAGTACCTAAGTCAGATTCGTTATGTCACTCATGGACAATTCACATGACTCGGTCGCTACTTTGACCTACAGGGAGTAGCGACTCAAGGATTCAAGCCCGTGGGCCTCCAGGAAGGCGGGTTGAGCCAGCAACGCTTCGGTCGCGCCATCGGCGGCCACTCGACCGTCGTCCATCACCACCATGCGCGGGAACAGCTCGGCCACCAGCCACAGGTCGTGGGTGGAGACGAGCATCGTCACCGGCAAGGCGCGCAGAAGATCGATGAGTTGGCGGCGGCCGCGCGGGTCCAGCCCGGCCGTCGGTTCGTCGAGCACCAGCAGCTCCGGCTGCATCGACAGCACCGTGGCGATGGCCACCCGCTTCTTCTGCCCCAGGCTCAACTCTGTCTCTTATACACATCTGACGCTGCCGACGAGCGATCTAGTGTAGATCTCGGTGGTCGCCGTATCATTTAAAAAAAAAACACAAAAAAAACAAAAAACAAACAAAAAAAACAAAAACAAACAAACACTAATACTAATAACAACTGAACAAGACGTTAAAAGAAGTGAGGAACAAGTGCACTATAGGAGG